>NZ_JBHVEU010000191.1:0-16174 GCF_042802075.1 Kitasatospora sp. NPDC057518 | reverse complement strand
GCTTCAAAGCCCGGCGGTCAGCACCGAACCATCAGCGCCGAGCCATCAGCATCGAGCCGTCAGCACCAGATGGTCAGCGCCGGGCGAGGAAGCGGAGCACCTTGTAGCCGAAGAGCAGGACCATGGCGCCGCCGATCGCCGACACCCAGGTCGTGACGTCGAGGAAGCTCACCTTCACCGTCCCGTGCATCCAGTGCGAGACGATCCAGGTGCCGATGTAGGAGCCGGTGATGCCGATCAGGGTGCTGCCGATCAGGCCGCGCTCCCCCCTCGACATCGCCATCCTGGCCAGTGTCCCCGACACCAGGCCCAGCACGATCCACGCCATCCAGCTCATCCGCCGCCCCTTGCGTCATCGGTGTGGCGACCCCGTCGAGCCCCCGGGTCCCGTTCGGAAGGACGTACGAGGGCCTCGCACCGTTCCAGCACCGGCAAGGACCGGTTCGAACCGGCCATCCGGGCGCCGTCGTACCGGTCGGCGGACTCCCCTCCCCCGGCACGCCCCGCCGTCTCCCGGACGCCGGGGCCGCACCGAACCATTCCGTCAGCGGCGCGAGTTGCCGAACAGCAGCCGGTAGGCGATCAGCAGCACCAGGGCGCCGCCGATCGCCGACACCCAGGTCGCCGCGTCGAAGAAGTGCGCGGAGATCGAGCGGTGCATGAAGTGCGACGCGATCCAGCCGCCGACGAAGGAGCCGGCGATGCCGATCAGGGTGGTCACGATCAGGCCGCCCGGGTCCTTCCCCGGCAGCAGCAGCTTGGCCAGCGCACCCGCCAGCAGGCCCAGCACGATCCACGCGACGATGCTCATCCGGCATCCCTTCCCGTCCAAGGCGCGACGGCCCCGTCCCGTCCGCTCTGCCCGCAAGGACGCCACCGCCCGCCGCCCGGTTCCGCCACCCGCGTCGGCCGCCCCGGTCGGCCACCCGCGCAGCACCGTCCGAACCCGGCAGACGAACCCAGCGGACGGGACCGGCCGACGGGACCGGCTGACGACACCGGCCGCCCAGGCCGGACCGCCCGCGCGTGGCGCCCTTCCCGCGCGCCGCCCGCGCCGAAATACTGCGGCCATGCGCATCCTGATCGCCACCGCCGGCTCCCGGGGCGACGTGGCCCCCTTCACCGGGCTCGGCGTCCGGCTGCGGGCGGCCGGGCATCAGGTGGCCGTCGCCACCCACGACACCTTCGCCGAGTCGGTACGGGCCGCCGGACTGGAGTTCCGCCCGCTGCCGGTCGACCCGCGCGCCGAACTCGCCTCCGCCGAGGGCCGGCGCCTGCTGCGGGCCGGCAGCGGACCGGGCGCCGTCCTGCAACTCCTGCGGCTCGGCCGGAGGTTCATGCCCGCACTCGGCGACGGCATCGCCGACGCCACGGCGCTCGGGACCGACCTGCTGCTGACCACCAGCACCACCAGCGCACTCGGCCAGGTCGCCGCCGAGGCGGCCGACATCCCCAGCATCGGGCTGTACCTCCAACCCCTCGCCCCCACCCGGGAGTTCGCGCCCGCCGTCACCGGCACCCGATCGCTCGGCCGGTCCGGCAACCTGCTGGCGGGACACGCCGTCCAGGCCGCGACCGACCAGCTGTTCGTCCCGGCCGTCCGCGGGCTGCGCCGTCGGCTCGGCCTGCCGCCGCTCGGCATCGCCCGGGCCCGCCGCAACCACCCCGTCCTGCACGGCTTCTCGCCACTGGTGGTGCCCCGACCCGCCGACTGGAGCCCCCGACTGGAGGTGGCGGGCTACTGGTGGCCGGCCGACCGGCCGGACTGGCAGCCCCCGGCCCGGCTGCTCGACTTCCTGGCCGCCGGGCCGCCGCCGGTCTTCGTCGGCTTCGGCAGCCTGGTCGTCCCCGACGCCGAGCGGCTGACCGCGACCGTCCTCGCCGCCGCCCGCGCCGCCCGGGTGCGCCTCCTGCTCCAGTCGGGGTGGAGCGGACTGGCCGCCGAGGACTCGGACTCCGTCCTGACCGTCGGCGACACCCCGCACGAATGGCTCTTCCCCCGCACCGCCGCCGTGGTCCACCACGCGGGTGCCGGCACCACGGCCGCCGCCCTCCGCTCCGGGACCCCCGCCGTCCCCGTGCCCGCCCAGCTCGACGCACCGTTCTGGTCCGCCCGACTGGCCCGGCTCGGCGTCTCCCCCGGCCCCGTCCCCCTGCGCGGCCTCACCCCCGCCCGCCTCGCCACCTCCCTCCGCCTGACGCTCGACGACCCCCGCTACCGCACCCGCGCCCGAGCCGTCGCCACCGCCCTGGCCGCCGAGGACGGCGCGGCCAAGGTCCTCGCCGCCGTCGAACGGGTTTCAGCGAACAGCTGACAACTGACAACTTTCGAAATCTGTCAGCTGTTCGCTGTCACCCGTCAGTCGTTCGTCCTCCCCCGTCAGCCCTCCCCCGCCTCCCCGCTCCCCCTCCTGACCACCCTGCTCAGCCCCAGGTACACCACGGCCGCCGCCGTCAGCCCGACGGCCCAGCCGTAGTCGGCGAGCGGCTTGAGGACGGGGATCAGGCCGTCCGCCGGGAAGGGTCCCTGCTTCGCACCGTCGGCGTCGACGGTGGAGTACGAGCCGCCGACGGCCAGCACGCCGCCCACCAGCAGCGCCGTCACGGCCCGCCAGTTCCAGCCGGCCGCGTACCAGTACGCCCCGCCCGGGCGGTACAGCTCGGCGAGCCGGAGGCGGGTGCGGCGCAGGGCCCAGTAGTCGGCGATCAGCACTCCGCCGACCGTGCCGAGCAGCCCGCCGACCACACCGAGCCAGGTGAAGATGTACACGTGCGGGTCGGAGATCAGCCGCCACGGGAGGATCACGATCCCGACCACCCCCGTGATCAGCGCCCCGGTCCGGAAGGTGACGAAGCGGGGCAGCAGGTTGGCGAGGTCGTACGCGGGCGACACCACATTGGCGGCGATGTTCACCGACAGCGTCGCGACCAGCACGGTCAGCAGCGCGAACAGGATGCCGACCGGGTTCTCCATCTTGGCGGCCAGCTGGATCGGGTCCCACACCGGGGCCCCGTAGACCGCCTCGGAGCCCGAGGTGACCAGCACGGACAGGAACGCGAAGAGCGTCATCGTGGTCGGCAGGCCGAGCGCCTGCCCGCGTATCTGGGCCCGCTGGCTGCCGCCGAAGCGGGTGAAGTCGGGGATGTTCAGCGAGAGGGTGGACCAGAACCCGATCATGCCCATCAGCGCGGGGAAGAAGACCTTCCAGAAGCCGCCGCCCCACCCCAGCCTGGACGGCTGGTCGAGCAATGGCCCGAGCCCGCCCGCCTTGACGGTGATCCACACCAGCAGCGCGAGCGCGCCGACGATGACGAACGGCGCCGCCCAGTTCTCGAACCGCCGCAGCGCCTCCATCCCCCGCGCGATGATGGCCATCTCGATCAGCCAGAACAGCAGGAACGAGAGCCACTGCGTCCACGGGTAGCCGCCGAACTCACCGGCCGTGCGCCAGGATTCGCCGAACAGCTTGCCCGCCAGCAGGAAGATGCCCTCGCCGCCGATCCAGGTCTGGATCCCGAACCAGGCGCAGGCCACCGCCGCCCGCAGCAGGGCGGGCAGGTTGGCGCCGCGCAGCCCGAAGGCGGCCCGGGCGAAGACCGGGAACGGGATGCCGTACTTGGTGCCGGCGTGCCCGGTGAGCAGCATCGGGACCAGCACGACGAGGTTGGCGAGCGCGATCGTCAGCACCGCCTGCTTCCAGTCCATGCCGAGCGTGACCAGGCCCGAAGCCAGCGTCCAGGACGGGATGTTGTGGGCCATGCCGACCCAGAGCGCGAGGAAGTTGTACGTGGTCCAGGTACGCCGTGCCACCGGGACCGGCCGCAGGTCGTCGCTGGTGAAGCCGTTGGGTGGCAAGTCCCCGGCGGCCGGGTCGAGTTCGACCCGGCCGTCGGGGTGGTGCCACTGTTTGCCGTCACTGGTCGCGGTTCCGGGCATGGGCAACTCCCGTCCGCCGCGGGCGGATCCGCGGCTGAGCTCGGGTGGGGGCGCCGGGCGGGGTCACAGCTGCGGGATGACGTCCGTCCCGTACGCGTCGATGGTGGTCTCGATGGCGTCGTGCATGGCGTAGACGGCGAACTGGTCGACGCCGAGCGAGCGGAGCTCCGCCAGTCGGGCCCGCTGCGCCTCCACCGGGCCGATCAGGCAGAAGCGGTCGATGATCCCGTCCGGGACGAAGGCCGTGTCCGGGTTCCCGGCCCGCCCGTGGTGGCTGTAGTCGTAGCCCTGCCGGTCCTTGATGTAGTCGGTGAGCGCCTCCGGTACCAGGTCGGAGTGCTCGCCGTAGTGGCTGACCAGGTCGGCGACGTGGTTGCCGACCATCCCGCCGAACCAGCGGCACTGCTCCCGGGCGTGGGCGAGCGCCTCGGGCGAGTCGTCGGCGGTGACGTAGGCCGGGGCGGCTACGCAGATGGTGATCGACTCCGGATCCCGGCCGGCCTCGACGGCGGCGGCCCGCACCGCCTTGACCATGAACTCGGTGAGGTAGGGGTCGGCCAACTGCAGGATGAAGCCGTCGGCCTGACGTCCCGTCAGGTTCAACGCCTTCGGCCCGTACGCCCCCATCCAGATCGGCAGGGAGGCGCCGGCGCGGACCCACGGCAGGTGCATCTCGCTGCCGTCCACCTCGGCGGTGCGCCCCTCGGCCAACTCCTTGATGGCGTGCATGGCTTCGGAGAGCCGGGCGAGGGTGGCGGGGCTCCGCCCGGCGACCCGCATGGCGGAGTCGCCGCGGCCGATGCCGCAGACGGTCCGGTTGCCGTACATGTCGTTGAGCGTGGCGAACGTGGAGGCGGTCACCTCCCAGGTGCGGGTGGAGGGGTTGGTGACCATCGGGCCGACGGTCATCCGCTCCGTCTCGACGAGGATCCGGCTGTAGATGACGAAGGGCTCCTGCCACAGCACGCAGGAGTCGAAGGTCCAGCCGTGGCTGAACCCGGCCCGCTCGGCGCGGATCATCCGGTCGATGAGCAGTCGGGCGGGCGGGTCGGTCTGGAGGACGAGGCCGATGTCCATGAGGGGCTCCAGGTAAGGGTTTTGACCGCCGCCACCCGGCCGTCGGCCGGATCGGTCGCCCCGGTCGAAGGGCCGGGCCGGCAGCCGGGCGGGCGACCGGACGGCCGGCAGACCGGGCGGCGGCGGGTGGACGTCGCGGAACGGGAGGAACGGGAGGGGCGGGAATCGGGAGAGGGATCAGACCAGGTACTGGCAGGTGTCCCGGCGCAGGAAGGTGCCGTGGCCGGCCCGGCCGCGCCAGTCGCCGTCGTCCAGCACGACGGTGCCGCGCGACACCACCGTCCGCACCCGGCCGGTGAGTCGACGGCCCTCGTAGGCCGAGTAGTCCACGTTCATGTGGTGGGTCGCGGCGGAGACGGTCTGCACCGCGGTGGGGTCGTAGACCACCAGGTCGGCGTCGGCACCCGGGGCGATGGTGCCCTTGCGCGGGTGCAGGCCGAACATCCGGGCCGGGGTGGTGCAGGCGATCTCGACCCAGCGGCGCCGGCTGATGTGCCCGTCCACCACGGCCTGGTGGAGCAGGTCCATCCGGTTCTCGACGCCCGGCAGGCCGTTGGGGATCTTCGAGAAGTCGCCCCGGCCCAGCTCCTTCTGGCCGACGAAGCAGAACGGGCAGTGGTCGGTGGAGACCACCTGGAGGTCGTTGGTGCGCAGCCCGCGCCAGAGCGCCTCCTGGTGCTCGCGCGGTCTGAGCGGCGTGCTGCACACGTACTTGGCGCCCTCGAAGCCGTCGGCGCCCTCCTCGGCGAGGTTGTCGGTGGAGAGGAAGAGGTACTGCGGGCAGGTCTCGCCGAAGACGTTGAGGCCGGCGTCCCGGGCCCCGACGAGTTCGGCGAGCGCGGCGGCGGCGGAGACGTGCACCACGTAGAGCGGGCTGCCGGCCACCTGGGCGAGCTTGATCGCCCGGTGGGTGGCCTCGGCCTCCAGCAGTTCGCGCCGGACCTCGCCGTGGTAGCGGGGGGCGGTCCTCCCGGCGGCGAGCGCCTGTTCGACCAGGACGTCGATGGCGATGCCGTTCTCCGCGTGCATCATGATCAGCCCGCCGTTGGCGGCGCCGCGCTGCATGGCCCGCAGGATGCGGCCGTCGTCGCTGTAGAAGACGCCGGGGTAGGCCATGAAGAGCTTGAAGGAGGTGGACTCGCCGGAGTCCACGAGGGTGTCCATCTCCTTGAGCACGGCGTCGTTGACGTCGGAGACGATGGTGTGGAAGGCGTAGTCGATCGCGCAGTTGCCCTCGGCCTTGGCGTGCCAGGTGTCCAGGCCCTCGCGCAGCGAGCCGCCGACCGACTGGACGGCGAAGTCCACGATGGTGGTGGTACCGCCCCAGGCCGCGGCGCGGGTGCCGGTCTCGAAGGTGTCGGAGGCCGCGGTGCCGCCGAACGGCAGCTCCATGTGGGTGTGGGCGTCGACCCCGCCCGGGATGACGTAGTGGCCGGTGGCGTCGATGACGGTGTCGGCGGTCCAGGCCTCGGCGGCGGAGCTGCCGGTGGTGGCCAGGGCGGCGACGCGCTCGCCCTCGATCAGGACGTCGGCGTGGAGTTCCTCGGTGGCGGTGATGACGAGGCCGCCGCGGACGACGGTGCGCTGGTGCGGGTCGCGGGTGGCCCTCACGTCGTTGGTGGTCATCGCGCTGCTCCTCAGGCCTCGGCGAGCGGTCCGTAGGCGTCGGGCCGGCGGTCCCGGTAGAACGCCCACTGCTGGCGGACCTGTTCGATCAGGCCGAGGTCGAGGTCGCGGACGACGAGTTCCTCCTCCTTGTCGGAGGCGACGTCGCCGACGAACTGCCCGCGCGGGTCCACGAAGTAGGAGGTGCCGTAGAAGTCGTTGTCGCCGTACTCCTCGGTGCCGACGCGGTTGATCGCGGCGACGAAGTACTCGTTGGCGACGGCGGCGGCGGGCTGTTCGAGCTGCCAGAGGTAGGCGGACAGGCCGCGGCTGGTGGCGGAGGGGTTGTAGACGATCTGCGCGCCGGCCAGGCCCAGGGCGCGCCAGCCCTCGGGGAAGTGGCGGTCGTAGCAGATGTACACGCCGACCTTGCCGACGGCGGTGTCGAACACGGGCCAGCCGAGGTTGCCGGGCTTGAAGTAGTACTTCTCCCAGAAGCCCTTGACCTGCGGGATGTGGTGCTTGCGGTACTTGCCGAGGTAGCTGCCGTCGGCGTCGATGACGGCGGCGGTGTTGTAGTAGACGCCGGCCTGTTCCTCCTCGTAGACCGGGACGACCATCACCAGCCCGAGCTCGCGGGCGAGGTCCCGCATCCGGCGCACGGTCGGGCCGTCGGGGACGGCCTCGGCCCAGCGGTAGTGCTCGGCTTCCTGGACCTGACAGAAGTACGGGGAGTTGAAGACCTCCTGGAAGCCGATGATCTTCGCTCCCTGGGCGGCGGCCTCGCGGGCGTACCGCTCGTGGAGCGCGATCATGCTCTCCTGGTCACCCGTCCAGCGGGTCTGGACGAGCGCGGCCCGGACGATCTGCGACATGGTTACCTCCGCAACTCCGCGGCCCGGCCGTGCGGTCGGGCCCGCGGTCTGAGGGTTGACGGGGCGGGTCTCGCCTGCGGGTCCGCTCGGGAAACCGCAGGGTCTACGTGCGTAGAAAGCGATCTGTAGACGGTAGGCCCGGCCTCGGTGGCCTGACAATACGTCGGTGGAAACGCGTCTGGGGTGATCTTGTTGCGCGGACACGCGGATGGTCCCGGGTGGGATGAAAAGCTGATCTACCCCACGCGTCGCCTTCTTACTCGTTCGAGTGAAACCGGACACCCCGAGTGCGCAATCGGCGATGGTGGGGTAAGACCCGCGTGGACATCGCGGTGGATCACTACGGATCGTCAGTCATCGGTGGTTTCCTACGAGTTCAGCGTCCCGGTCACGGGGGATCGGGGCGGCCAAGCGGGGGGTGACGATGGTGGTGGCGGATTCCGCGACGGAAACCGCGGCGGCGAAGGAAGCGGCGGAGGCGACGGGTACGGCAGGTGGCGCGGCGGGCGGAGGCCCGGCGGCGCGGCCGCCCGCCCTGCCCGCCTGGGCCGGCCTGCTGCTCGCCCTCGGCGCCCTGCTGCCGGTCCTCCTCGGCGGGCTGCTGTTCCGCCACCAGGCGCCGCGCGTACGGGACGTCGCCCTCCAGCTCGCCGGTTCCCGTGCGGCGGCCGAGGCCGTGATCGGCGGCCGCGCCGCGGACCACCTGGCCGCGCTGCGCGCCGACGGCTGGCTGATCGGCGGCTACGGGCTGACGTTGCTCGCCGCCGCGCTGCTCGGCGGGTACGTGCTCGGGCCGGCCCGCCGGCGGCTGTCGGCCGTCGCGGTCGGCGGCGCCGGGCTGCTCGCGGCCTGCTGCGACCTGGGCGAGGACGCGCTGCTGCGCGCCGGGCTGGACGGCCTCCATCCGGGTGCGGGCGGTTCCGACGCCCCCTTCGCCGTCGCCACCGCGCTCGCCACCGTCAAGTGGCTGCTGCTCCTGCCCGCCGGGGTACTCGCGGCGGGCATCCTGCTGGTGACCGCCACCCGCGCGGTGCGCGGGCTCCGGCCGTCGCGGGCGGGCGCGAAGGCCCGCGGCACCGACTCCCCCGACCGTCCGGCGCTGATCCCGCCCTGGCCGATCGCCACCCGGCGCGGCGCCACGGCACCCGCCGCCGAAGCGCCGGACGCCCCGGACACGCCCGTCCGGCACGCCCACTGGCGCGACGCCGCCCGGGTGCCGCCCGGCCGCGAACCCGCCGAACTCGGCTTCTGCGCCTCCGGCGGCGGCATCCGCTCCGCCTGCGTCACCCTCGGCGCGCTCCAGTCGCTGCGGCCGTGGCTGAAACGGGCCCGCTACCTGGTCTCCGTCTCGGGCGGCGGCTACACCGTCGGCGCGCTCCAGCTCGCGCTCAGCGACTCCGCGCCCGGCAGCCCGGTGCGCGCCGTCTCGGGCCTGACGGCCGACACCGTGATGGAGTCCGGGTCCCCCGAGGAGGACCACCTCCGCCGACACGGCAAGTACATCGCCGACGGCGCGGGCGAATGGCTGGTCGCCCTCGGGACGCTGCTGCGCGGGGTGCTGTCCGCCCTCACCCTGCTGCTGGCCGCAGTCCTGGCACTCGGCCTCGGGCTCAGCCGCTTCTACCGGGCCGTGCCGCTCACCGACCTGAGCCACCTGGCGGCGGCCTGCCTGCGCCACGCCGGCGCCGTACCGGGGCCGTTGGAGCTCCGGGCACCGGCGCTCGCCGCCTTCGGCCTCCTGCTGGCCTCGGCCACCGGGTGCTGGCTGCTCTGGCTGCTGGCCTTCCCCTCGCTCGGCTGGCAGGCGCTGCTGCCACGGGCGCTGCGCAGGGCCAATCTCGGCCTGCTCGCCCTGGCCGCCCTGCTGGCCGTCGGGGTGCTGGTGGTACCGGGCCTGGCCTGGGGCGCGGTGCGGCTCCAGCAGGCGCTGGCGGCGGGGCCGCAGCTCACCGGCGCGGGGCTCGGCCTGACCGTGGCGCTCAGCTACCTGGCGCTGCTGCTCGGCATACTCTGGCGCGACCGCCGGACGCCCGGTCGGGGTGCCACCACACCGGGCGCGGCGGGCCGGCCCCGTGTCAGCGGCGCCAGCCTCCCGCAGACCCTCGTGGTCTGCTCCGCCCTCCTGGCGCTGACGGCAGGTGCGCTGCTGGCCCTCGGCTGGGCGGTCGCCACCGGCTACGCCTGGCCGACGGCCGTCCAGGTGCTGCTGCCCCTGGTGCTCGGCGCGGTCGGGCTGAACCTCGACCAGACCTGGGTGAGCCTGCACCCGTTCTACCGGTTGCGGCTGGCCTCGGCGTTCGCGGTCCGGCGGGCCACC
The DNA here is from genome assembly GCF_042802075.1 of Kitasatospora sp. NPDC057518. Classification (NCBI taxonomy): domain Bacteria; kingdom Bacillati; phylum Actinomycetota; class Actinomycetes; order Kitasatosporales; family Streptomycetaceae; genus Kitasatospora; species Kitasatospora sp. NPDC057518. The sequence goes on along the minus strand of NZ_JBHVEU010000191.1, from coordinate 6,363 downwards.
GAGGGCGGCCGGTCGGTGGCCCGCCCGTACCACTTCTTCCGGGAGCAGACGTGGCTGAGCCACTACGGCGCCCGGCACCCCGACTTCCCCCAGGTGATCTTCTCGGCGGCGGCCAACCTGTCGGGCAACTCCCGTACGCCACCGGGCCGTCCGGCGGCCTCCTTCTCGCTCTCCTACGACTACGTGGGCGGCCCGGACATCGGGTACGCGCGCACCGACCTGCTGGAGCGGCGCACCAGTGCGCACATCGCCCGGGACCTCACCGTACAGTCGGCGATGGCCGTCTCCGGCGCGGCCTTCTCCTCCGCGATGGGGCGGGAATCCCGCGTCTACCAGCGGCTGTTCGCGGTGACCAACGCCCGCCTCGGGACGTGGCTGCCCAACCCGGCGGTGCTCGGCCCCGACTGGTCCGGTCCGCCGGACTGGCGCCGCCCCGCGCAGCCCGCCGTCCGCCGCCTCCCGTACCAACTGCGGGAGCTGATCGGGCGGTTCCCGGCCGACGACCGCTTCCTGCTCACCACCGACGGCGGCCACTACGAGAACCTCGGGCTGGTCGAGCTGCTGCGGCACCGGGTACGGACGGTGGTCTGCATCGACGCCAGCGGCGACGCGGGGTACGCCACCAACCTGGCCGCCGCAATCACCCTGGCCCGCGAGGAGCTGGGCGTCGCCATCACCCTGCACGAGCCCGAGCTGCTGATCCCGGGCACCGGCGCCGACCGGCCCGCCGAGGGTGACGACGCGGACGGCCGCGTGGACGGCCGCACGGACGACAGTGTGCAGGGCCGCGCGGGCCGCCGGCCGCCGCTGCGCGGGCTCGCGGCACAGCTCTCCGCCCGGCTCTCGGCCCGGGCGGTGGTCACCGGGGACATCCGCTACCCGGATCTGGATGAGGGGCCCGGGGCCGTCCGGCACGGCCGGCTGATCCTCCTCCAGGCGGTACTGACCCCCGGGATGCCGTACGAGCTGCACGCCTACGCGATGGCGAACCGGGCCTTCCCGAACGACCGCACCAGCGACCAGTGGTTCGACCACCAGCAGTTCGACGCCTACCAGACGCTCGGCCGCCACCTGGGAGAACAGGCCGCGCCGCTGATCGAGCAGGCACTGACCGACCAGGCGCGGGCCGAGCAGGCACCGGCCGAGCAGGCACCGGCCGGACCGGCCCCGGGCCCCACCGGGTCGGTGCCCGCACAGCCGACGCGCGACACCGACCCGGCACCGTCCGCCACGGCTCCCCCGGCACCGCGCCGCCCGGCCGAGGAGTAGCCGGGAGGCGACCGACGGATGCTCGAAGGGGGCTCGGCGAGCGGGCGACGGGTAGCCGACCGGTCCGCCGGTCGCCGGGAACGGACGGCGGCGGACGGTCGGCCCGGCTTGACTTCCTCCGCTTCGCTCGGGAAAGATCCGGCGCATGGACTCCGGCGCCACTCTGGTATGCCGCCTGCACGTCGATCTGCGACGCCAGGCGAGTTCCATCTGTGCCTGTTGACCTTGTTCTCCCCCGCCGGTCCCGCTCTGTGACGTCTGCCAGGGCCCGCGCCGCGCACCCGCACCCGCAGTCCTGACCCCGCACCCGCCCCGGCGCACCCTTGCGTGCCGGGCCGCCCCGTCGGCCCGCGCCCTCCACCGCCGCCGGACACCGGGCGCTTCCCACCGACGTTCCCGCCGCACCCGAGGACGCCCTCATGACTCTGAGCCCGAGCCCGAGCATCAGCTCCGAAACCCAGCCGACCGTAAGCCCCGACAACACCCGCCCCGCCGCCGCGAGCCCCACGAGCGCCCCCGAGCCACCACCGACGCCGCCCGCCGGGGGCACCCCCGCGCCGCTCACCCCCAGCACCCTGCGGACCATCGTCCGCGAACTGGCCGAGCGGCCCGAGGAGTGGATCCACCACGTCCGCCTCTCCACCGAGGAGCGCTGGTACCGGCGGCTGGCCGCGGACGACGACCACGAGGTGTGGCTGATCAGCTGGCTGCCCGGCCAGTCCACCGGCTTCCACGACCACGGCGGCTCGCGCGGCGCCTTCGCCGTCGCCCTCGGCGAGTTGGAGGAGCTGTCCCTCGGCGGGCCCGAGCAGGGCCTGCTGATCCGCCGGATCCCGGCCGGCACCGCCCGCGCCTTCGGCCCCGAGTACGTGCACGACGTGCGCAACACCGCCGTCGGCCCCGCCGTCACCCTGCACGCCTACTCGCCGCCGCTGAGTTCGATGGCGCACTACGACCTGCGGGCCGGCGGGCTCGTCCGCACCTCCGAGGAAGGACCTGAACAGTGGTGACCACGATCGACGACCTGGTGGAGCGGGCCCGGGAGGGCGTCCACCGACCGCGCGCCCGCGAGGCGTACCAGGCCCAGCTGGACGGCGCGCTGCTGGTGGACATCCGTCCGGCGGCGCAGCGGGCGGCCGAGGGGGAGATCCCCGGCTCGCTGATCATCGAACGCAACGTGCTGGAGTGGCGGCTCGATCCGACGGGCAGTCACCGGATTCCCGAGGCCTCGGGCTACGACGTCGAGGTGGTCGTGGTCTGCTCCGAGGGCTACGCCTCCAGCCTGGCCGCGGCCTCCCTGCGCGAGCTGGGACTGCACCGGGCGACCGACCTGGACGGCGGTTTCGTCGGCTGGGCGGCCGCCGGCCTGCCGACCCGTCAGGGCGGCTGAGCCTGCGGTCGCACCGCGTGCCGGGGCGGTAAATCAGGGACAGGAGATGATGCAGGTCATAGTGTGATCAGAGTTTCCGCTGGTCCAAAGCCGGGCAACCACGCGGGCGGAAGTACGCCCGGGCGCTTGAAACCGCCGCCACCGAACGACCCTGACCGAACGACCGAACGACCCAGGCGCCGCCTTTCCGGGGCGCCCTGACGAGGAAACTCCACGTGATCAGATTCGAGGGCGCGGGAATGCGCCACCCCGACGGCACCATCGCCGTCGAGGGACTGGACCTGGAGGTCCCGACCGGTCGGATAACCGTCCTGGTCGGACCGTCCGGCTGCGGGAAGACCACCCTGCTGCGCATGGTCAACCGGATGGTCGAGCCCACTTCGGGCCGGGTCCTGCTGGACGACACGGACGTCGCGGAGCTGGAACCCGCCAAGCTGCGCCGCGGCATCGGGTACGTGATCCAGCAGGCCGGGCTCTTCCCGCACCGCAAGGTGATCGACAACATCGCCACCGTCCCCTACCTGCTCGGCTGGGACCGGAAGAAGGCCCGCGCCCGCGCCGCCGAACTGCTCGAACTGGTCGGGCTCGCGCCCGAGACCGCCAAGCGGTACCCGTTCCAGCTGTCCGGCGGCCAGCAGCAGCGGGTCGGCGTGGCGCGCGCACTGGCCGCCGACCCGCCGGTGCTGCTGATGGACGAGCCGTTCAGCGCGGTCGACCCGGTGGTGCGGGCCGGGCTCCAAGAGGAGTTGCTGCGGCTCCAGTCCGAGCTGCACAAGACGGTGCTGTTCGTCACCCACGACATCGAGGAGGCCGTCCGGCTCGGCGACCAGGTGGTGGTGCTGCGCGAACACGGCCGGATCGCCCAACTGGCCGACCCGCACACCCTGCTCACCACCCCCGCCGACGAGGGCGTGGCCGCCTTCCTCGGGCGCGACCGGGGCCTGCGCGGCCTCGCCCTGCGCCCCGCGAGCGGCGTCCGGCTCCGCCCGGTGGGCGACGGACTCCGGTACGGCGGCTGGGAGTTGGCCCTGGACGACGGGCGCCGCCCGATCGGCTGGATCGACCGCGACGCCGTCACCGCCGAGCTGCACCCGGCGGCGGCCTTCCGCCCGGACGCCGACACCCTGCGCACGGCGCTGGACGCCGCCGTCCTCTCCCCCGCCGGGGTCGCGGTCGCGCTGGACGCCGAGGGCCGGGTCACCGGCACCGCGAGCCGCGAGGCCGTCCTCGCCGCACTGCGGCCCGACGCCTCCGGCCCGCCGGCCGCTGATGCGCCCGTCCGCACCGACAAGCCCCCGGCCGCCGGCGGCCACCCGGGCGGGGCATCCGACCCGGACGGAACGGGCGGCACGGGCAGCACGGACGGAGCCGACGGTGGACGATGAACCGATCGTCCGCTGGTACTGGATCGGCGACCACCTCGGCTACCTGGGCCACCTGCTCGCCGACCACGCCGTGATCGCCCTCGTCCCCGTGCTCATCGGCCTGCTGCTGGCCGTCCCGCTCGGCCTGGCCTGCGCCCGCTACCCCCGGCTGTACCAGCCGCTCTCCGCCGTGTTCAACATCGTCTACGCGCTGCCCTCGCTGGCCGTGTTCGTGGTGCTGATCCCGTACACCGGCCTCGCCACCCAGGCGACGGTGATGATCCCGCTCACCTTCTACGCCCTCGCCGTGCTGCTGCCGACCACCGTGGACGGCCTGCGCGCCGTCCCGGACTCCGTCCGGCAGGCCGCCACCGCGATGGGGTACGGGCCGTGGCACCGGCTGACCTCGGTCGAGCTGCCCGCCGCCGTGCCGTACCTGATCGCCGGACTGCGGGTCGCGGCGGTGTCCAGCATCTCGCTGGCCAGCGTCGGCGCGCTGGTCGGTCGCGGCGGGCTCGGCTACCTGTTCGTCGACGGCTTCCAGCGCACCTTCCCGACCCCGATCCTGGCCGGCATCGTGCTGATCGCCGTCCTCGCGCTGGCCGTCGACCTGGTGCTGGTGGCCGCCCGGCGGCTGCTCGCGCCCTGGGCCGTCCGGGAGAAGGGAGCGGGCTCGTGAACTGGCTGAACTGGCTGAGCGACTTCTTCACCGACCCGGACCACCTCAGCGGGCCGGACTCGATCGTGCACCGGGTCTCCGAGCACCTGCTGCTCTCCGGCACGGCCCTGCTGTTCGCGGCGCTGCTCGCCGTCCCGCTCGGGCTGCTGATCGGCTACACCGGGCGCGGCGTCACCGTGGTGACCGCGCTCGCGGGCGCCGCCCGCGCCCTGCCCACCCTCGGCCTGGTGACGCTGGCGGTGCTGCTCGCCGGGGTCGGCGACACCGCCGTACTGGTCCCGCTGGTCGCGCTCGCCGCGCCGCCGCTGCTGGTGGCCGCCGTCGAGGGGGTGCGCGGCACCGACCCGGACGTCCGGGACGCGGCGCGCGGCATCGGGCTGACCCACCCCCAGGTGCTGTGGCAGGTCTGCCTGCCCTCGGCCGCCCCGACCCTGCTGGCGGGCTTCCGCACCGCGACCGTGCAGGTGATCGCGACCGCCACGGTGGCCGCCTACGTCGGGCTGGGCGGCCTCGGCCGCTACGTCATCGACGGGCTGGCGACCCGCAAGTACGCCGTGACCGTGGGTGGCGCGCTGCTGGTGGTCCTGCTCGCGGTCGTCGCCCAGCTGTTCTTCGCCCTGCTCGCCCGGTTCGCGCTCCCGCCCGGGGTGCGCGCCCAGCAGCGGCCCCACTGACTCCGTTCCCCCTCCCCTCCCGTTCCGGAAGGACATCTGTCACCATGTCGACAATCAACCGAAGCCGCCGCGTCGCCGCCCTCGGCACCCTCGCCGCGCTCACCCTCGGCGCCACCGCCTGCGGCTCCTCCGGCGGCAACCCGCTCGACGGGGGTTCGAGCGCCTCGGCCGCCACGGGCGGCGCGGGCGCGTCCGGCTCGACCGTGGTGGTCGGCTCGGCCAACTTCCCGGAGAACGTCCTGCTCGGGTCGATCTACTCGCAGGCGCTCAAGGCCAAGGGCGTGAAGGTCCAGGAGAAGTTCAACATCGGCAGCCGCGAGGTGCTCTACGGGCAGTTGCAGAGCGGCAACCTCACCGTCCTGCCGGAGTACAACGGCTCGCTGCTCGCCTACCTGGACGCCAAGTCCACCGCCGTCACCACCCAGGACGTGAACGCGGAGCTCGCCAAGACGCTGCCCGCCACGCTGGGCATCCTCGAGTCCTCCCCGGCCGAGGACAAGGACTCGCTCAGCGTCACCCAGGAGACGGCCGACAAGGACAACCTCAAGAGCATCGCCGACCTCGCCGCCAAGGCCGGCGAGTACACCATCGGCGGGCCGCCGGAGTTCAAGAGCCGCCGCGAGCAGCAGCTCAAGGACGTCTACGGGCTGACCTTCAAGGAGTGGAAGCCCACCGGCGACGCCACCGCGAACGCGCTCAAGGACGGCAGCATCCAGGTCGGCAACGTGTTCACCACCGACCCGAAGATCGTCCAGTACAAGCTGGTCCCGCTGGCCGACCCGAAGAACATCTTCGGCGCCCAGAACGTCACCCCGCTGGTCAACAAGGCGGGCGTGGACGCGACCGCGACGGCGGCGCTCAACGCGGTGTCGGCCAAGCTCGACACGGCCGGGCTGGTGGCGCTGATGAAGCGCGTGTCGGTGGACAAGGAGGACCCGTCGGCGGTCGCCAAGGACTGGCTGAAGTCCAACGGCCTCGGCTGACGGC
>NZ_JBHVEU010000190.1:0-16188 GCF_042802075.1 Kitasatospora sp. NPDC057518 | reverse complement strand
CCTACGTTCCGTGTGTCCTCACTCCGCATCCCCGACCGGATCTCGACGGAGCAGGACGCACTCACCTCATGTCTTCGACCGCATCATCCCCCTCACCTTCCTCCCCGGCCCCCTCCCCCGCCGTACCGGACGGCCCGCACACCTCCAGGGGCCGCACGGGGAGCGGGACACCGCTGATCCTGGCCGCCGCCACCCTGTGGGGCACCACCGGCACGGTGGCCTCCTTCGCCCCCGCCGGTGCTTCACCCCGCTGCGGAGGTACGGGCCCAGCCACGTTCAGCGAGGTGGTGACGTCAGTGGACGATCTTCCGGCGCCCCTCACCGCCGCCCGGCACCACCCCCTCACCGCCACCCGGAGCGTCCGACACCGTCCTCCCAGCGGGCCCCACCGGCGGCCCACCCGTCCCGACGCCGGTCCGCCCCCCTTCCGTCGCGCGGGCCGTGTGCTGACGAACTGTTAGGACTCTTGACAGACCAGTGGTCTAGTCCAAACATAAGCATGTCGATCCGACCGGGATGCACTGTGGGGGTGTGACCACCGGCGGCTGAGGCACTGCCATGCCCTGCCATGCTCCGCTCCACCCCCGCTCCGTACGGCGCGCGCTTCCGCACGCCGCCCGCGTCCACGCGAGTCGGTGGGCCTTCGCACGCCCGCACACCCCCGCACTTCCCCGTACTCCCGGTTCCGACCCGGTCCCGGGGCCGCCGCCGACCCCACACGGCCGCCCCACCCGGACCGACCGCACCTCCCCAACGTCCTGCCCCACCAAGTCTGTTGGAGAATCCATGCGCCTCCGCCGAACAGTCCAGGCCGTGTTGACGGCCTGCGCCACGCTGGCCGCCTCGGCCGGCCTGGTCGCCGCCGGGACGAGCTCCGCCCAGGCCGCCACCCCGCTCCCCAGCCGGGTCTTCGCCCCCTACTTCGAGTCCTGGACCGGCCAGAGCCCGGCCCAGCTGGCCGCGCAGTCCGGCGCCAAGCACCTGACCATGGCGTTCCTCCAGGCCGCCACCAAGGGCTCCTGCACGCCGTACTGGAACGGCGACACCTCCAAGCCGGTGTCCTCCTCCACATTCGGCGCGGACATCGCGACCATCCGCGCCAACGGCGGGGACGTGATCCCGTCCTTCGGCGGCTACACCGCCGACAACACCGGCACCGAGATCGCCGACAGCTGCACCGACGTCAACCAGATCGCGGCCGCCTTCCAGAACGTGATCACCACCTACGACGTCAGCCGGATCGACCTCGACATCGAGGACAACTCGCTGACCAACACCGCCGGGATCGACCGCCGCAACAAGGCCATCAAGCTCGTGCAGGACTGGGCCGCCGCCAACGGGCGGAACATCCAGTTCTCCTACACGCTGCCCACCACCACCTCCGGGCTGGCCAGCAGCGGTCTCGCGGTGCTGAAGAACGCGGTCAGCAACAACGCGCGGATCGATGTCGTCAACATGATGACCTTCGACTACTACGACAACGCCGCCCACGACATGGCGGCCGACACCCAGACCTCCGCGCAGGGCCTCTACAACCAGCTCGCCAAGCTCTACCCGTCCAAGACCCCCGCCCAGCTGTGGGGTTCGATCGGGATCACCGAGATGATCGGTGTCGACGACTTCGGTCCGGCCGAGACCTTCACCCTGGCCAACGCCACCACCGTGTACAACTGGGCGGTCTCCAAGGGCATCAACACGCTGTCCTTCTGGGCTCTCCAGCGCGACAACGGCGGCTGCCCGGGCACGGCCGGCAACGACAACTGCTCCGGGATCGCCCAGAACACCTGGGACTTCACCCACGTCTTCGCGCCGTTCACCAGCGGCTCGACCGTGAGCAACGACTTTTCGGTGTCGGCCAGCCCGAACTCCGCCACGGTCGCGGCCGGTTCGTCCACCTCGGCCACCATCGCGACGGCCGTGACGGCGGGCTCCGCGCAGAGCGTCAACCTCACGGTCAGCGGCGCCCCGGCCGGCGTCACCGCCACCGTCACCCCCGGCAGCGTCACCGCCGGCAACAGCGCCACGCTGAACATCAGCACCACCTCCTCGGTGACGCCCGGGAGTTACCCGATCACGGTCACCGGCTCGGCGGCCTCCGGCAGCCACACCGGCACCTTCACCCTGACCGTCACCGGCACCCAGCCCGGCAATGACTTCTCGGTCGCCGTGAACCCGAACTCCGGTACGGTCGCTGCTGGTTCGTCCGTCTCGGCGACCATCTCGACGGCGGTCACGGCTGGCTCGGCGCAGAACCTCAACCTCGCGGTCGTCAGCCAGCCCGTCCCCGGCATCACCGCCACCATCACCCCCGGCAGCGTCACCGCCGGCAACAGCGCCACCCTGAACATCTCCACCACCTCGGCCGTGACTCCGGGCACCTACCCGCTGGGCATCAGCGCCACCGGGGCCTCCGGCAACCACATCGCGTCCTACACGCTGACCGTCACCGGGACCACGCCGACCACCGGCCTGGTCAACGGCGACCTGGAGAGCGGCAGTCTGACCCCGTGGACCTGCCAGAGCGGCGGCGCCGTGGTCTCCACCCCGGTCCACTCCGGCACCAAGGCCCTCCAGGCCGCGGCCACCGCCGCCCAGACCGGCGAGTGCGCGCAGACCGTCACGCTGAAGCCCAACACCAGCTACACCCTGAGCGGTTGGGTGCAGGGCAACTACGCCTACATCGGCGTCAACGGCGGCGCCACCGCCAGCGCGTGGGCCAACTCCTCCGGCTGGACCAAGGTGTCCGTCCCCTTCACCACCGGCGCCAACGGCACCGTCTCCGTGTACCTGCACGGCTGGTACGGCCAGGGCAACGTGTACGGGGATGACTTCTCCATCGCCTGAGGCCGCCCCGGGTGGCGAATGACGATTGACGAGTAACGGATAACGGATGACAGCTGACAGATTTCAACATCTGTCAGCTGTCATCTGTCTTCTGTTCGCTGTTACCCGTTCGCTGTCATCCGTCCGCCGTCAGTCGTCCGGCCGCGGCCTGCCGCCCGTCTCCTGTCAGCCCCCCCGCCGCCGCCCGCATCCGCTCCGGTCGGCACAGCGCCAGGTAGACCACCGTCGCCAGCACTCCGCAGACCAGGACCACCAGCGCCAGCAGCACCGCCGACGGCTGACCGCCGAGGCTGCTCAGCGGCGCGACCACCGCGGCGCACAGGAAGTTGCCCGTCCCGAGCAGCGCCGACGCGGTACCCGCCACCTGCGGCTCGACCAGGCCGAGCGCCTGGGCGGCGGTGTTCGGCAGCAGCACGCCCAGGCTGCCCATCATCACGAACAGCGGCGGGCAGAACCCGGCCAGTCCGAAGTCCCACACCGTGGTCAACAGCACCAGCGCCACCCCGGCGGCGACCGCCGCCGCGAGGCTGCCCAGCATCAGCACCCGCTGAGTGAAGCGCGGCGCCAGTACGCGCCCGTTCACCTGGGTCATCACCACGATCGCGAACGAGTTCAGCCCGAACAGCAGGCTGTAGGTCTGCGGCGAGACCTGGTACACGTGTTGGAGCACCGTCGACGACCCGCTGATGTAGCCGAACAGCGCCCCGAAGGCGAGGGAGCTGGTCAGCGCCAGCCCGAGGAACGGCAGGTTGCCCAGCAGCCGTCCCATCGTCCGCAGGGTCGCGCCCACCCCGCCGCGGTCCCGGGTCTCCGGCGGCAGCGTCTCGCGCAGCACCCCGAACGAGACCAGGGTGAGCAGCAGCCCGAGCGCCGTCAGCACGCCGAAGGTGCCGCGCCACGAGGTGAACCGCATCAGCTGCGCGCCGATGATCGGCGCGAGGATCGGCGCCAGCCCGGATATCAGGGCGATCGAGGCGAGGAAGCGCAGCAGCGCGACGCCCTGGAAGCGGTCCCGGGAGACGGCGCGTCCGATCACCAGCCCGGCGGACCCGGCCGCGCCCTGGACGAAGCGGGCGGCGATCAGCACGGCCAGGTTCGGCGCGAACACGCACACCACGCTGGACAGGGTGTAGAGGACGAGCCCGGCGAGCAGCGGCACCCGGCGCCCGTAGCGGTCGCTGAGCGGCCCGAAGAGCAGCTGCCCGGCGGCGACCCCGAACATCGAGAAGGTCAGGGTGAGCTGGACGGCGGCCGGCTGGGCGACCAGGTCGTCGGCGATCGCGGGCAGGCCCGGCAGGTAGAGGTCGGTGGTGAGCGGACCGAGCGCGGTGAGGCCGCCGAGGGCGGCGATCACGGCCCAGCCGGGACGGGTCTGGCCGGTGGCGGGTGCGGCGACGGATGCGGGGGCGGCGGTGGTGGCGGCAGCGGTCGACGTGTCGTCGGTGGGGCCGACGGTCGGGCCGGGCATGGTTCTCCTTACGGACGGGCGACGTGGGGTTCGTTCGCGCTCCGTCCTACCGCAGCACGGTCCGGTTCCGACAGCGGGGGTACGTGCTGTCCGGCTGCGGGGGTGCGCCGGGCGGATCGCCGGGCGCCCGTTTCCGGCCCGCACACGGCGACGGCCCACCCGCACCTTCCGGTGCCCGGCGGGCCGTTCCGTTCCCCGGTCGCGGCGACCAGGAGTGCTCAGAGGTGTTCAGGGGTCCCCGGGAGTGCTCAGGAGTACTCGGGTGCCCCGCCGGACTCAGCGCTTGGCGACGTGCTCGGCGCGCAGCGCCGCCTGCACCGCCGCGCCGTCCTGCCACGCGTAGAGCTGGTTGCCGGTCAGCGCCACGTTGTAGTACCCGCAGGTGCCGATGACCTTGGTCGCGACGCCCTCGGGGAACCAGCCGGCCTTGAGCGACTCCGGCACCGGGTGCGCGCTCTTGCCCGGCTGCCCGGCGGTGCAGCCGACGGGCAGCCGCTCCTCCGGGAGGGTGGCGCGCAGCAGGCGGTCGTCGCCCCTGGTGGACATCAGGTACTTCACCCCGGAGGCGTTGTCGGGCAGCCAGGTCGGCATCGACCGGCGGTCGGCCTTGGCCTGGGTGCCGGTCTCGTACGAGCCCTGCTGCTGGTGGTGCTCGTCGTACCAGTCGGACACCCGCGGGCCGATTGCCACGGCCGCCACGGCGACGGCCATGCCGGTACCAGCGACTCCCAGCGCGACCTTGCTCACGATGCCCTTCATGCCCGGCTGTCCTCTCCGTGTCGTGACCGGTGCGGCCGTCGCCGACCGCTCGTCTCCGCCGCCGGCGGCCGCTCAGGTCCGCGTCGCCGGCCCGGTCGGCGCGCTCCACCGTCCAGTGCAACCATCGTGGCCCGTCCCGACCCGTCGGATCGTCACCACCAGGTCGCGATCTTGTCTCCAACCCACGGGGTACCTTCTCCACCTTCAGGCGTATGTCCTTCGGCAGGGACCCTGAGGCCCGCAGGTCCGGGGCCCCGCGGTCTCGGACGCGTGCCGCTCCGGCGCCCAGGCCGGCACGCCCGGGTCGAGCGCGGCCCGAGCCCCGGTCGAGCCTCGCTCAAGCCCGGCGCCGCCGCAGCCCGGCCTGCTGCACCCGGGGGCACCGGTACCCCCGGATCGCGGACCGCCCGTCGCTCAGACCGCCGCCGGTACCGGCCTGGCCAGCGGGAACGGGCGGCCGTCGAGGGTCCAGTGCGGGTCGATCGGGCGCAGCAGGGAGGCGTACACCTGCGCGGCGACGTCCGGGTGGCGGATCTCGCCGGTGGGCGGGCCGGCCGGGATGCCGTGCCCGGCGCAGGCGACCCAGGCCGTCCGCTCCTCGACCGTACGGCCGCCGTGGCCGCCGGCGTCCACGTGCCCGTGGTCGGTGACGACGATGACCGTCCACTGCTCCTCGGCGTAGGTCGCCCGGCCGCGGACCGCGTCGAGGAGGCGGCCGAGGCGCTCGTCGGCGGTGCGCATGGACGCGCGGTACTCGTCGCCGCAGCCCAGGAAGTGGGCGGTCTCGTCGACGGCGCCGAGGTAGACGAAGGAGGCCTCGGGGTCGGCGGCGCCGAGGACGTGGACGGCCTCCCGGACGACCTCCTCGTCCACCGCCTCCCAGGCCTCGGGGGTGTCCTCGGCGGGGGCCACGTAGGAGAGCCGGCCGGGGGCGCGGAACAGCGGGCCGCCGGACTCGTTGATCATCAGCGGGTCCCAGCCGGCCGCGACGAAGGTGCGGCGCCGGTCGCCCCGGGCGAGGCGGGTGGCGAAATCGGGGAACACGTCGAGCCGGTTGCCGCCCAGGTGGTTGCCCCAGACCCCGTGCTTGGCGGGCTCGACCCCGGTCACGATGGTGGTCCAGCACGGCCCGGACATGGTGGGCGTGCCGTCCGCGACGGTGACCGGCACCAGGAACCCGGCCGCGGCGACCTCCTCCAGGCGCGGCATCGGCACCTGCGCCAGGTAGTCGTGGCGGACACCGTCGATCCCGACGACGAGCACGCGGGGGCGGGGCCACTGGGCAGCGGACATGGGGCGTTCCTTTCGGTCGTGCGCACTCGGCCGCGCCCGCCGAGGGCGCCGCCGACCGCGCCATGCTCCACCGACCGCCGTACCGGTCGGCGTCACCTCACCGAACGCCGGGTGTCCACGAGGTGTCGGAAGAGCGCCGGGGAGCCGCCGGGGACCGTACGGAACGGGCCGCCCCGCCGACCGTGCCGACGCCGAGGGCTCCGGGCGGCGGGCTCCGGGCGACTGGGCGGCGGGCTCCGGGCGGCGGGGCGGCGGGCTCCGGGCGGCGGGGCGGCAGGCGGGGAGGCGGCAGGTCGGCGCTACGGACGGCGGGGCAGGTCGGGGCTGCCGGCGGCGGGGCGGGTCACGACTGCGGGCGGAACTCGTGGACCACCTCGATGCGGCCGACGATGTGCCGGTTGAACTCGGCCAACTCCTCGGCGGGCACCCAGAGTTCGAGGATCGTCCGGCCGCCCGCCCGCTGGACGGGGTAGCGGGCGAGGAAGGCGGTGTCGACCTCGAAGCGGGTGACGTAGCCGACGCCGGAGGCGGGCACGTTCCAGTCCCGGGCGATCCGGATCGCGTAGTCCTCGTTGAGGACGGGGTAGAAGATCGGCTGCTCGGGCAGGCGGGGCGGCCAGGCGCGCCGGTCGGCGGCCTCGACCAGGGCCAGCTCCTCCGGGCCGGTGGGGCGCCAGAGGGTGGTGGTCGGGGGCCGCGTCGGGACGTACTGGCTGGTCATGGCAGGGACGGTAGCCGGGCCGCGACGGGCCCGGCCACCGGTTTTCCCGGGCCGGGAAGGGCGGGCGGCGGCCCGTCAGCGGTAGGCGGACTCGCCGGTGATGGCCTCGCCGAGGACCAGGGTGTGGATCTCACTGGTGCCCTCGTAGGTGAGCACCGACTCCAGGTTGTTGGCGTGCCTCAGCACCGGGTACTCGGTGGTGATGCCATTGGCGCCGAGGACGGTCCGGGCGCTGCGGGCGATCTCCAGCGCGGTGCGGACGTTGTTGAGCTTGCCGAAGCTGATGTGCGGCGGGCGGGCCGCGCCCTGCTCCTTGAGCCGGCCGATCCGCAGCGCGACCAGGTAGGCCTTCTCGACCTCCAGCATCATCTCGACCAGCTTCTGCTGGGTCAGCTGGAAGCCCGCGATCGGGCGGTCGAACTGGATCCGGCTCTTGGCGTAGTCCAGGGCGGCGGTGTAGCAGTCGCGGGCGGCTCCGACGGTGCCCCAGAGGATGCCGTAGCGGGCCTCGTTGAGGGAGGAGAGCGGTCCGCGCAGGCCGACCACCCCGGGCAGCACGGCGTCGGCGGGCAGCACCACCTCGTCGAAGGCCAGCTCGCTGGTGACGGAGGCGCGCAGCGAGAGCTTGCCGTGCACGTCGGTGGCGGTCAGGCCGCGAGTGCCGCGCTCGATCAGGAAGCCGCGCACGCCCTCCTCGGTCTGCGCCCAGACCACGGCGACGTCGGCGATGCTGCCGTTGGTGATCCACATCTTGCTGCCGGACAGCACCCAGTCGCCGCCCTCACCGCCCTTCCGCACCGCCCGGGTCCGCATGTTGGCGGGGTCGGAGCCGAAGTCCGGCTCGGTGAGGCCGAAGCAGCCGATCAGTTCACCGGCGGCCATGCCGGGCAGCCAGCGCTGCTTCTGCTCCTCCGAGCCGAAGGCATGGATCGAACGCATGGCGAGCGAGCCCTGGACGGAGACGAAGCTGCGCAGCCCGGAGTCGGCCGCCTCCAGCTCCATGCAGGCCACCCCGTACGCCACCGCGTCGGCGCCCGCGCAGCCGTAGCCGTCGAGGTGCATGCCGAGCACGCCCAGGGCGCCGAGCTCGGGGGCAAGCTCGCGGACCGGGAAGACCCCGCGCTCGAACCAGTCACCGATGTGCGGGCGGATGTGCTCCTCCGTGAACCGGCGGACGGTGTCGCGGATCAGCCGCTCCTCGTCCGAGAGCAGGTCGCCGACGGCGAGCAGGTCGGACGGGTCGATCCGGGTCGGCTTCGTCATCGAAGCTCCTTGTACTCTCGGCGGAATACCAGCGGAATACCGGCGAGTATCGCGCACCCGGCCGAGTGGTGGGCGGGCGCGAACGAGTGAGGATGGCGACATGTCCGACGGTGCGTACGTGATCGGCGAGGTGACGGCCCAGGAGCTGGACGACTCGGCGGAGGAGTTCGCCGGGCTCCTGGTGGAGACCGTGCACGGCGGCGCCTCGATCGGGTTCCTCGCCCCGCTGGCGCCCGACGAGGCCACGACGTGGTGGCGGGCGCTCGGCCCGGACCTCGCGGCCGGCCGGCTGGTGCTGTGGACCGCCCGGAACCGGGCCGACGGACGGCTGGCCGGCACGGTGCAGCTGCGGCCCGCCACCACCGCGAACGGCCGCCACCGGGGCGAGGTGGCCAAGCTGATGGTGCACCCCGCCGATCGCGGGCACCGGCTGGCGGGACGGCTGCTGGCGGCCCTGGAGGAACGGGCGGTGGAGCTGGGCATCCGGCTACTGGTGCTGGACACCGAGACCGGGAGCCCGGCGGAGCGGCTCTACGAGGGGGCGGGCTGGACCCGGGTCGGCTCGGTGCCGGACTTCGCGGCCGACCCGGCGGGCGTGCTCCGGCCGACCACCATCTTCTTCAAGTCGCCGACGCGCTGACGGGTCGACGGGCCGGGCGGGCGAAGCGGGCCGGGCGGGCCGGGCGGGCCGAGGAACACAGCGGATCGGATCGGAACGGAACGGGAGCAGGGCATGGCACGTTGGGCGCTGGTCGTGGAGGAGACGGTGGGCACCGGGCACGACCGGACCTGGGGCAGCAAGGTGCTCGCCGAGGTCGAGGGCAGCCGTGAGGAGGCCGTCGAGGAGCTGAAGCGACTCGTCCCCTCCTACACCCCACAGCACCCGTTCAACAGCCGGCGGCGGACGCTGCTCCGCGACGGGGACACCTACCTGCTGGTCTCGCAGGGGAGCATGCGCGACTACCACTGCGTGTTCAAGGTGTGGGAGCTGCTGTGGGACAGCGAGCGGCCGGAGGTCCAGGCGGAGCGCCTGGCCGAGGGGGACGCGGAGGACGGGTGACGGAGGGCGGGTGACAGCGAACAGATGACAGCCGACAGATAACAGATAACAGATTTCAAACTCTGTCAGCTGTCAGCCGTCACCCCACCCCGCAGAGCCGCAGCACCGCCGTCGTCGCCGCACCGGCGACCACCACCACCGGGAACGGTGCCCGGCGCAGCGCGAGCACCCCTGCGGCCAGCACGCCCGCCGGGCGGGCCCACCCCGCGAAGCCGTGCCCCTGGGTCAGCGCGCCGGTCGCGACCAGGGCCACGAGCAGCACCGTCGCCGCGACGGCCAGCAGGTGCCGCAGTCGCTCCGAGAGGGCAAGCCGGCCGGCGAGCAGCGGCCCGGCGAGCCGGTAGGCGTACGTTCCGGCCGCGAGCAGCAGAACGGCGTACAGCGGCATCATCGAACCGTCTCCTTCTCGCTCTTCACGGCACTCTCCCCGCCCACCGCGTTCTCCACGTTCTGCTCGTCCGCGGCACTCCGGGCCGCCTCCCCCGCCGCCGGCCGTCCGGCGAACAGCAGCCCGACGAGGGCCAGCAGCACCGGCAGCCCGGCCGGGACGAACGGCGTGGCGGCGACCGCGACCACCGCTCCCACCAGCGCCGCCGTACGGATGCGGCGGTCCACGAGCGAGGGCAGGACGAGGGCGAGCAGCACCGCTGGGAAGGCCGCGTCCAGGCCGAGCGCGTCCGTGTCGCCGAGCAGCCCGCCCGCGAGCGCGCCGAGCAGCACCGAGACGTTCCAGACCACGAACAGCGCGATCCCGCAGAGCCAGTACACGGCGTGGCGCCGGCGCGGCTCGTTCTGCTGCAGGGCGAAGGCGGCGGTCTCGTCGGTGAGCAGCTGCGCGCCCAGCAGGCGCCGCCACCAGGGGCCGTCGAGCACGTCGGCCACGGTGAAGCCGAAGGGCAGCAGCCGGGCGTTGAGCACCAGCCCGGTGGCGACCGCGGCGAGGGCGCCGCCGCCGGAGAGCACCACGCCGACCGCCGCGAACTGGGAGCCGCCCGCGAACACCAGGACGGAGAGGGCGACCGGCACCCAGAGCGGCAGACCGCCGGAGACGCTGATCGCGCCGAAGGAGGCGCCGACGAGGGCATCGGCCAGGCAGACCAGAGCGACGTCCCGGAGGGTGGCGCGCTCCAGTGTTCGGAGTAGCGAACGCATGTTCATTAGAGTGAACCGCTCCACCCTCGTTCGTCAAGGCGAACAGGCGGACCGATCCGGCGAACGATGGCCGACGCGGTCGGTACGGTCGGCGCGACCGACCGTGGCAGCATGAACGGCGGCATCGGCCGCACCGGGAGCCGTGGACGTGGAAGGGGCCAGGAGGAAGCGTGAGTGGCGAGCATGAGTGACCAGACCACCCCGGCCACGGGCCCCGACGGCAGCACCGGCAACCGCCCCGGCGGCGGCAGCACCGGCGGCAACGGCAACGGGAACGGCACCGAGCTGATCGGCCAGATCGCCGCCTCGATCCGGCGCGAGCGCGAGCGCAGCGGCCTGTCGATGGCCGAGCTGGCCCGGCGTGCGGGCATCGCCAAGTCCACCCTGTCCCAGCTGGAGTCGGGCGCGGGCAACCCCAGCGTGGAGACGCTCTGGGCACTCGGGGTCGCGCTGAACGTGCCGTTCAGCCGGCTGGTCGACCCGCCTCGCCCGGTGGTCAAGGTGATCCGGGTCGGCGAGGGCCCGGTGACCCACTCCGAGCGTGCCGACTACGCCGCCACCGTGCTCTCCTCCTGCCCGCCCAACGCCCGGCGCGACATCTACCGGATCGAGGCGCAGCCGGGCGAGACCAGGGCCTCCGACCCGCACATGCCCGGCACCGTCGAGCACGTGCTGATCGGTGCCGGGCGGGCGCTGGTCGGGCCGACGGAGGCGCCGGTGGAACTGGGCCCGGGCGACTACGTGAGCTACCCGGGCGACGCTCCGCACGTGTTCCGCGCCCTGGCCCCGGACACCCTCGCGGTGATCGTCATGGAACACATCTGACGACCAGTCAACATCCCCTTGCGGGCACGAACTACTTCAACATCCCGTCCAGGAAGGGATTTCCGAACACCCGGTGCGGGTCGTGGCGGTCCAGGACGGCGACCGCCTCGTCCCAGCCGGGCCCGCCGCCGGCCCGCAAACTGTCGGGGATGGCCCGGCCGATCATGTCCGGGTCGGACCAGGCGGCGGCGTCGGTGTAGGCCCAGCCCTTGGACCACTCGACCCGAAGGCCCGCCCGGGTGCCGTCGAAGGTGCGCAGCAGCCACTGCTCCAACTCCCGGGCGAAGCGCTCCAGTCCGGGGGTGCCGGGGAAGGCCAGGACGTCCAGCCAGACCGCCGTGTCCCACTCGGGACGGTCGGCGCGCGGGCGCAGTGCGGACAGCAGCGGGGGCCGGGCGCCGGGGACGCCGGAGGCGGCCGGGTCGTCCAGGCCGGTGACCCGGATCTCCACCGCGCCGTTCACCGGGAACTCGCCCCGGGCCTGGAAGGCGGCGAGCAACTCCCGGTAGTAGGCGGCGAATTCGCTCACCACCCACTGGAGGTCGGCGCGCTTGGTGAGGATCGCGTAGCCGTTGGCGGTGACCCGCAGGGTGGTCGGGCGGACGTACTGGAGCAGGGCACGGGAAGGGCCCCAGAGGTCGGAGTGCAGTCCGCCGGCGAGCAGGTGGGTGAGCACCTCGCCGCTGAGCAGCCGGCGCAGCAGGTCGCCGGAGAGCAGGATGTCCGTGATGTCGCCGGTGAGCCCCACCTTCGCGACCAGGTACTGGAGTTGGCCGAACAGCGGGGCCGATGCCCAGGCGCCGGCGACGATCTCCCCGGCGAGCCGGGCGACCGGCTCCGGAATGCTGTCCGAGAAGGGGTAGTTGTAGGGGCGGTCGACGGAGAGGGAGCCGAGCGGCTTGTTCGGGGTGACGCTCCAGGTCTTGAGCCAGGGGTACTCGGTGTAGGCGAACCAGATCGCCTCGACCCGGCCGTCGCGGTCCACGAACTCGGCGAGCGTGCGCGGGCCGCTCCCGCCGCCGAGGACGCCGCCCAGCACTCCCCCGAGCACTCCGCCGAGCCCGCCGCCGGTCCCGGTGCCGCTGCCGCTGCCCGGGCGGGCGAAGAGCTCGCTCGCCGGGATGTCGAGCCGGCTGACGCAGCGCAAGGGGCGGTCGGCGCCGGCCCGCAGCACCACCTCGGTGAGGAAGGCCCGGCCCAGGTGCACCAGGAAGGCGGCGCTGTCGGCCTCGGAGCGGTCGAAGGTGCGCAGCGTGTAGCGGCCGGTGGCCGGGTCGAGGACGACGGCGGTGAGCCGGACGACCTGGTTGCTGACCGAGCCGTAGCCGTGCCCCTCCGGCCGCGCCTCCCCGACCGCCGCGGTGGCGGTGCCGTGGCCGCCGATGGCGAGCACGCCGCCGACGGTGAGCTCGCCGGGGGCGGGGCAGGCGGTCAGGCCCAGGCCGCGCTGGGCCAGGTGCGCGAGCAGGGCCTCCATGGTGGCGCCGGTCTGCACCCGGACGGTGCCGGGCGAGTCGGCGCTGATGGCGGTGAGGTACCGGCTGGTGTCCACGAGCAGGACCCGGGCGCTCTCCGGGGTCCCGGCGGCGACGGTGAGCGGCGCCCAGGTGTGCCGGTAGCCGGAGGCGCGCAGCCGCCAGCCGTTGGCGTGCGCCCAGTCGGCGAGGGCCGGGACCTCCTCGGGGGTGCGCGGCGCGCAGGTCCACAGCTGGTCGGTGCGGATCTCGCCGGACCAGTTCTGGAAGACCCGCTGGTAGAGCTCGGTGCCGGCGGGCAGCCCGGGCGGTACGGGCGTGGCGGCCTCGGCGCTGTCCGGGCCGACGGTGCCGCGCAGCAGCCAGGCCGCGCCGCCGAGCACCGCCGACGCGCCCAGCAGCTGTCGGCGGGTGAGGCCGTCGGTGGTGCTCCTCCGCGGGCCCGCCGGGGCCGCCGGGGCCGTCGACGAGGCTCTCGCCGGGGCCTGCGCCCGGGCGCCCGCGGAGGCCTCCGTCGGGGCGTCCGCAGCGGCGTCCACCTGGGCGTTCATGCGGGTATTCATGGGGGTCATCCCCTCCGGTGTCGCCCCGTCACCCGTTCCGCCCATCGGGCCGTGTCCTGTGGTCATCCGTCCGTCCGCCCCTTCGCGCTGGTCCCCCCGGGCCGAGCTGCGGCGATCCGGGTCCGGCCGGAGTCCGCCCGGCCCGGTCTGGAGCGTATGGAGGGGCGTACGGCCGTTTGAAGCACCCGCCGGGGATCTCACTCCTTCGAGT
Organism: Kitasatospora sp. NPDC057518; assembly: GCF_042802075.1. NCBI lineage: Bacteria > Bacillati > Actinomycetota > Actinomycetes > Kitasatosporales > Streptomycetaceae > Kitasatospora > Kitasatospora sp. NPDC057518. The sequence continues at coordinate 2,554 of NZ_JBHVEU010000190.1, read as the reverse complement.
GAGATCGGTCCGATCCGCCCCGGGAACCCCGTCCACCTGCACAGCTCCTCGTCCGGACTCTGTTGCCCGGCTCCTCGGCGGGCGCATAGGTTGATCGCGATCACCCCACCCCCCCGCCGGAGGCCCCGCCATGCCCTCGTCCGCGAACCCGCCCGTGCCCGCGCGTCCCGTGCCCGGGCCGCTGACGGTCACCGTCGCCCAGCCCGTCTGCGCCGCCGCCGGCCGTCCGGACACCGTGTCCGAGAACGTGGCCCTGCACGCCGAGGCGGTACGGGAGGCGGGCACCCGGCTGGTGGTGTTCCCCGAGCTGTCGCTGACCGGCTACGACCTGGCCGCACCGGCCGTCGACCCGGCGGACGCCCGGCTCGCACCGCTGGTGGCGGCCTGCGCCGCGGCCGGCGCCGTCGCCCTGGTCGGGGCGCCGGCGGTCGAGGCCGACGGGCGCGAGTCCATCGCCACGCTGGCGGTCACCGGGGAGGGCGCCGAGGTCGTCTACCGGAAGATGCGCCTGCACGGCGCCGAGGTCGAACGCTTCACCCCGGGCGGGAAGCCCGTCGTCCTGGAGCTGGACGGTCTGCGGCTCGGCCTCGCCGTCTGCGCGGACGCCGCCGATCCGACGCACGCCGAGGAGACCGCCGCGCTCGGCATCGACGCCTACGTCGCCTCCACCCTCTACGGGCCCGGCGCCGCCCAGGCCGAGCGCCGGGACGGCCACGTCCGCGACCGGGCCGCCGCCCACGGGGTGTGGTGCGTGCTCGCGACCTGCGCCGGGGCCACCGGCGAGTACCCGGACAGCTCGGGCGGCTCCGGCGTCTGGGCCCCGGGCGGCGGCCTCGTCGCCCAGGCCGGTACCGCCCCGGGCGAGCTGGTCCGCGCCGAGGTGGCCCGTACCGGCCTGCCCCGGCAGTAGGCGCCGGGCCCGAACCGGGACCAGAACCGGAACCGGGTCACCCCCACCGGAAATACCCGGGCCCCGCTCGCGGCTGTGGTGATCGGAGATCCGTTCCGGGCCCGGTCGGGCCCGTACAGGAGGTGCAGCGCGCGATGGGTGGCCAGCAGGAGAAGCCGCAGGAGTACCGGATCGAGCACGACTCGATGGGCGAGGTCCGGGTGCCGGCCGACGCGAAGTGGCAGGCGCAGACGCAGCGGGCAGTGGAGAACTTCCCGGTGTCCGGTCAGCGGCTGGAGCGGGCGCACATCGCCGCGCTGGCCCGGATCAAGGCGGCAGCCGCCCGGGTGAACGCCCGGCTCGGGGTGCTGGACGAGGAGACGGCGGAGGCGATCGCGGCGGCGGCCGAGGAGGTCGCGGAGGGGCGCTGGGACGACCAGTTCCCGGTGGACGTGTTCCAGACCGGCTCGGGCACCTCGTCCAACATGAACACCAACGAGGTGATCGCCACCCTGGCCGGGGAGCGGCTGGGCCGGCCCGTCCACCCGAACGACCACGTCAACGCCAGCCAGTCGTCCAACGACGTCTTCCCGTCCTCGATCCACATCGCCGCCACCGGCGCCGTCACCCACGACCTGGTCCCGGCGCTGGAGCACCTCGCGGAGGCGTTGGAGCGCAAGGCGGCCGAGTTCGCCCGGGTGGTCAAGTCGGGTCGCACCCACCTGATGGACGCCACGCCCGTCACGCTCGGCCAGGAGTTCGGCGGCTACGCGGCGCAGGTGCGGCACGGGCGGGAGCGGCTGCTGGCCACCCTCCCCCGGGTGGCCGAACTCCCGCTCGGCGGCACGGCGGTGGGCACCGGGATCAACACCCCGCCCGGCTTCCCGGAGGCCGTCATCGCGGAGGTCGCCCGCGCCACCGACCTGCCGCTGACCGAGGCCAGGAACCATTTCGAGGCGCAGGGCGCGCGGGACGCCCTGGTCGAACTGAGCGGTCAACTGCGCACGGTGGCGGTCGGGTTCACGAAGATCGCGAACGACCTGCGGTGGATGGGCTCCGGTCCGCGCACCGGGCTCGGCGAGATCAACCTGCCGGACCTCCAGCCGGGTTCGTCGATCATGCCGGGCAAGGTGAACCCGGTGCTGCCCGAGGTCGTGCTGATGGTCGCCGCCCAGGTGGTGGGCAACGACGCGACGGTCACCCTGGCGGGCGCGAGCGGCAACTTCGAGCTGAACGTGATGCTCCCGGTGCTCGCCCGCAACGTGCTGGAGTCGGTGCGGCTGCTCGCCAACAGCGCCCGGCTGCTGGCCGACCGGACGGTGGACGGCATCACCGCCAACGTCGAACGGGCCCGGGAGTACGCGGAGTCCTCACCTTCGGTGGTGACCCCGCTGAACCGCTACATCGGGTACGAGGAGGCCGCGAAGGTCGCCAAGCAGGCGCTGGCCGAACGCAAGACGATCCGTCAGGTGGTGCTGGAGCGCGGCTACGTCGAACAGGGCAGGCTCACCGTGGAGCAGCTGGACGAGGCGCTGGACGTGCTGCGGATGACGCACCCCTAGCGGGCCGGGCCGGCCGGCGGCTGTGACACGGCTTGGTCCCGGTCGCCGGCCGCGCCTTCGCCGGAGGACGCGCGCCGGGGCGCGGCGGGCGGTTGCGCCCCTG
>NZ_JBHVEU010000189.1:0-16190 GCF_042802075.1 Kitasatospora sp. NPDC057518 | reverse complement strand
CGGCTCCGGCGGGACCGGTCAGCCGAGCCGGGCCCGCTCAGCTCCCGGGTCGGCCCGGCTCGGCGGCGGGCACCACGACCTCGCGCTTGAGGATCTTCCCGGTCGGCCCCTTGGGCAGCGCGTCGACCGTCCACACCAGCCGCGGGTACTTGTACGGGGCCACCCGCTCCCGGACGAAGCCGCGGATCTCCTCCGGGGTCGCCGCGGCGCCCTCGCGCAGCACCACGGCGGCGGCCACCTCCTGGCCGTGGGTGGGGTGGGGGACGCCGATCACCGTGGCCTCGGCCACCGCCGGGTGCTCGTACAACACGTCCTCCACCTCCCTCGGGTAGACGTTGAAGCCGCCGCGGATGATGACGTCCTTGCGGCGGTCGACGATCCGGAAGTCGCCCCGCTCGTCGCGGGTGCCGAGGTCCCCGGTGTGCAGCCAGCCGTCCCGGACGGTCCGCGCGGTGGTGTCCGGGCGGCCCCAGTAGCCCTTCATCACGTTGTGGCCCCGGATCACCACCTCCCCGACCGTGCCGTCCGGCACCTCCCGGCCGGACTCGTCGACGATCCGCATCCGCACCCCCTCGACGGGGATGCCGATGGTGCCCGCGATCCGCTCCCGGTCGCCGCGGTTGGCGCAGGCCAGCGGCGAGGACTCGGACAGCCCGTAGCCCTCCAGCACCACGCAGCCGAAGTCGGTCTCGAAGCCGCGCAGCACCTCCGGCGGCATCGGCGCGCCGCCGCCCAGGCACACCCGCAGCGAGGAGACGTCGTGCCCGGCGCGTCGCGGGTGGGTCAGCATCAGGGTGTACATGGTCGGGACGCCGAGGAAGACGCTCACCCGGTCGCGCTGGATCACCGCGAGGGCGGCCAGCGGGTCGAAGCGCCGCACCAGGGTCAGGCAGGCCCCGACGGCCACCGCGCAGTTGAGGCCGATCACCTGGCCGAAGGAGTGGAACAGCGGCAGCCCGCCGAAGATCACGTCCCGTTCGACCAGGCCCAGCACCTGGATACCGGCCCGCACGTTGCACACGATGTTGCGGTGGGTCAGCTCGGCGCCCTTGGGCGCCCCGGTGGTGCCGGAGGTGTAGAGGATGACCGCGGTGTCCTCTCCCCCGCGGCCCCCGGCGGCGGTCGGCGGGTCGGCCGGCTGCTCCGCGAGCGCCGCCGCCAGGGCGGCCGGCTCGACGGCCACCAGCCGGGTGCCGGTGCGCCGCGCGCCCTCGGCCGCCTCCTCGCCGCCCGCGTGCCAGGCGAGCAGCACGGCGGGCCGGGCGTCGCCGAGGCAGTGCTCGATCTCCCGGGCCTTCAGCAGCGGGTTCATCGGGACGACCACCGCCCCGGCGCGCAGGATGCCGTAGTACAGCACCGCGAACTCCGGCACGTTGGGCAGCAGGACGGCCACCCGGTCGCCGGGCGCGACGCCGAGCGCGGCCAGCCAGTGCGCGGCCCGGGCGCTGCGCGCCTCCAGGTCGGCGAAGCTCAGCACCTCCTCGTCGAGCCGCAGGACGGGGTGGGCCGGGCAGCGCGCGGCGGTCGCGGTGAGCAGGTCGGGGATGCCATGCGGAAGGCCGGGGGTGCCGGGCGGCAGGTCGGCGCTGCGGTCGGACGGGGCGGGGACGACGGACATGCGGGCACTCCTCGGTCTGGTCCCTATACGGTCGGGCGGACGCCGCCGTGCGGAGCCGCGTCCGCCCCGGCTTCGGCGGGCGCGGCACCGCCCGCGGCCTCGGCGGCGGCGAGCATCCACGGGGCGATCCGCTCCACCAGGCCCCGGTTGTGCCGGATCCAGCGGAAGTGGTCCAGCGCCCGGCCGTCCGCCTGCTCGACGGTGTAGCTCCAGCGCTCCACCCGGGCCGAGGGCAGCTTGGCGCACAGGTGGTCGACGGCCCGCGGCGGGGCGAGCTCGTCGCCCTGCACGTCCACCGCCAGCACCGGCAGGTCGACCCGGGCCAGCGCCCGTTCGTAGTCGGTGACCGCGCCGCGCACCCGGTAGCGGCCGGTGCGCATCTGCCGCGCCCAGTCCCGCATCAGCCGGGGCGACTCCCGGCCGCCGAAGCCGAACCGCTCGCCCGGCCAGTGGCCGACCACGGCCGAGGCGACGATCGAGAACTGGCTCAGCGCCAACCGACGCAGGCCCGCCCGTACGCCGAAGGTCCGGTACCAGGCCGATCCGCTGGCCACCAGCACCGCGCCGGCCAGCCGAGGCCGGAACACCCCGCAGTGCACCAGGCCCAGCTGCCCGCCCAGGCTGTGCCCGAGCAGCAGGCGCGGCGCGCCCGGAAAGGCCCCGGCCACCGCGTCGAGCACCGCCCCGAAGTCCTGCTCCACCAGCTCGCGGAAGCCGAAGGCCACCCCGTGCCGGGGCACCGGCCGGCTCTCGCCGTGGCCGCGCAGGTCGCAGGTGGCCACGCTGAGGCCGGCCGCGTGCAGGGCGCGGACCAGCGGGGTGTAGTGCCGGGCGGCCGTCCCCATCGCCGGCAGGACGACCACCACCGGGGCGGCCGGCTCCGGCCGGGCCAGCGCCCGGACGGTGATCCGGGCCCCGTCCGGCGCGGCGATCTCGGCGATCACGGGGAACCGGGGGGTCTTCACTCCGCCGCCTCCCCGCCGGCGCCGGGCCGCCAGCCGATCACCCCGGCGCCCCAGGTGATGCCCGCGCCGAACGCGGCCAGGCCGAGCAGCTTCGGGCCGTCCAGCAGGCCCTCCTCGCGGGCGTGGGTCAGGCCCAGCGGGATCGAGGCCGCCGAGGTGTTGGCGACCCGGTGGACGTTCAGGTAGAGCCGCTCCGGGGGCAGCCCGACCTCCTTGCCGACCGCGCGCACGATCCGGGCGTTGGCCTGGTGGGCGACGAACAGGTCGAGGTCCTCGCAGGTCAGGCCGCGCCGGGTGAGCACCTCCCGGGTGGCCTCCGACATCTTCTCCACCGCGTGGTCGAACACCTCCCGGCCGTCCATCCGCAGCTTGCGGTCGTCCCGGTCGGCGTAGAGCAGCGGGATCTGCTCGCCGTCGCTGCCGAGCGAGAAGCACGGCTCGGGGGCGCCGGGCACGTCGGCGACCACGGCGGCGCCGGCGCCGTCGGCGAGCAGCACCGCGGTACCGCGGTCCTCGTGGTCGGTGATCCGGGTCAGCGCGTCGGCGCCGCAGACCAGCACCGCCCCGGCCCGGCCGGTCTCGATCAGCGCGGCGGCGTGGTCCAGGCCGTAGACGAACCCGGCGCAGGCCGCGTGCAGGTCGAAGGCGGTGGCCTGCGGCATGCCGAGCCGGGCGGCGACCTCCACCGACACCCCGGGGGTGACCCGGTCGGGGGTGATGGTGGCCACCACGACGTGCCGGATGCTCGCCGCGGTGCGCCCGGAGCTGCGCAGCGCCTGCTCGGCGGCGGCCACCACGAGGTCGGCGAGCCGGCCGTCCGGCGGGAGGAAGCGGCGCTCCTCGATGCCGGTCCGTTTGACGATCCACTCCGGGGAGGCGCCGATCCGCTCGAAGTAGGCGTTGGGGACGACGCGTTCGGGCAGGGCGGCGCCCACCCCGACGATGGCGGGCGTCATGCCGCGCCTCCTTCCGCGAAGGCCGGTCCGGTGCCCATCCGGACGGCGTGCATCCCGCCGTCGGCGTGCAGGATCTCCCCGCTGACGGTGGCGGCGAGGTCGGAGAGCAGGAACAGCACCGGTCCGACCACCACGGCGGGGTCGGTGCGGTCCCAGCCGAGCGGGGCCTCGGCCTGCCAGCGGTCGGCGATCCGGTCGAAGGTGCTGATCGCCTGCCCGGCGACGGTCTCCACCGGGCCGGCCGCCACCAGGTTGACCCGGATGCCGGACGGGCCGAGGTACATCGCCAGGTACCGGCAGACCGCGCCGAGCGCCGCCTTGCTGACGCCCATCCAGTCGTAGCCGGCCCAGGCGCCGCTGGCGTCGAAGTCCAGTCCGACGACGCTGCCGCGCCGCCCGTCCGCGCTGAGCAGCGGGGCGAGCGCGGTGGCCAGCGAGTGCAGGGAGACGGCGGCGGTGCGCAGCGCGAGGCCGGCGGCCTCCGGCGGGGTGGTGAGGAAGTTGCCGCTCAACGCCGTCTGCTGGGCGGCGGCGACGGCGTGCAGCACGCCGTCGACCCCGCCCCAGCGCTGCTCCAGCTCCTTGGCCAGCCGGGCGAAGTCCTCGGGCCGGGTGACGTCCAGTTCCAGCACCTCGACGGGGCGGGGCAGGACGTCCGCGGCCAGTTCGGTGATCCGCCGGGCCCGGCCGAAGCCGGTGAGCAGGACCTCGGCGCCCGCTTCCTGGAGCGCCCTGGCGGTGTGCCAGGCGATGGAGTCCTCGTTGAGCACCCCGGTGATCAGATAGCGGCGTCCGTGGAAGCCGAGCATCACTCCTGGCCTTTCGTCGTACCGGTCGTACCGGGTGCGTCGGCCGCCGCCAGCACCAGGGCCGCGTTGTGTCCGCCGAACCCGAAGGAGGTGGAGAGCCCGGCCCGCCGGCCGCCGGGCAGGGCGGGGGCGGCGAGCGGGGTGGCGTGGCGGATCAGGTTCAGCGGGCCGAGCTTCTCGTCGGGCTCGCGCAGCCCGACGGTGGGCGGGGCGGTGGCGTGGCGCAGCGCCTGCAGGGTGGCGATGGCCTCCACCGCGCCGGCCGCGCCGAAGAGGTGGCCGGTGCAGGACTTGGTGGAGGAGAGCGGGACGGCGTCCAGGGCCGGTCCGAGCGCCAGGCGCAGCGCCTCGCACTCGGAGCTGTCGTTGAGGACGGTCCCGGTGCCGTGGGCGTTGAGGTAGCCGAGCTGCCCGGGGGTGACGCCGGCCGCTTCGAGCGCCAGGGTGACGGCGCGGGCCGCGGGCCCGCCGGTCGGGTCCGGGGCGGTGAGGTGGTGGGCGTCGCAGGTGGAGCCGTAGCCGAGCACCTCGCCGAGCACGGTGGCGCCGCGGGCGGCGGCGCCGGCCTCGGTCTCCAGGACCAGGATTCCGGCGCCCTCCCCGATCAGCAGGCCGTCCCGGTCGCGGTCGAAGGGCACCGAGCGGCCGCTCTCGGAGAGCGCCCCGGCGGTGCGGAAGGCGGCCCGCACCAGTTCGGAGGTGGAGGCCTCGGCGCCGCCGACCACCACGGCGTCGGCGGCTCCGGCGGCGAGCAGCAGCAGGGCGGTGCCGATCGCCTGGGTGGCGCTGCTGCACGCCGAGGCCAGGCAGAGCGCCTCGCCCCGCAGGCCGTGGCGCTGGGCGATCTGCGAGGCCGCGGCGTTGGCCATCATGGCGGGCACCATGAGCGGGGAGACGAACTCCGCGCCCTGCTGCCGGAGCACCTCGGCCTGGGTCTCGAAGCTCGCCGTCCCGCCGAGCGCGCAGCCCACCACGCAGGCGACCCGCTCGGCGGGGTACGGCGGCGGGCCGTCCGTCCATCCCGCCTGGGCCAGGGCCTCGGCGGCGGCCACGAGCGCGAGCTGGGTGAAGCGGTCGGTGCGGCGGATCTGCTGGCGCGACAGGTGGTCGGCGGGCCGGAAGTCCCGGCACAGCCCGAGCCCGTCGGCGAGCCCGCTCTCGCCGGCCACCGCCCGCCGGTGCAGCTCGTCGGCGCCCACGCCCAGCGGGGTCACCGCGCCCAGGCCCGTGACGACGGCCCGGGGCCTCACTCCAGCCCGGCCTTCCGGCGGCACAGGTCGAGCACCTCGCCGACGGTGTACAGCTGGTCGAAGTCCTTGGGCTTCACCGGGATGCCCAGCTGCTTGCGGATGGACTGGCTGAGCTCGACCATGTCGAGCGAGTCGATCTCCAGCTCGTCCAGGGCGGCGTCGTCGACGATGCCCTCGCGTTCGACGCCGAGGTCGACGAGGGCGTCGACGACGAAGTTCTCGATGGCGGTGCGGTCCAATGTGTCGGGCATGGCTCTCCTCGTCCGCGCGGGGCGGCGGTGGCGGTGCGGGGGACGTACGGGCGGTGCCGTACGGGCGGCGGGCAGGGGCGCGGGCTCAGAGCGCCGGGCCGGCCTTGGTGGCGTGGTACGGGGACCAGTGCCACTGCTGCCAGTAGCTCTCGGCGATGTCCAGCCACTGCTCCAGCCGGGCGGCGTCGTCCAGGAAGCGGTTGGCGCTGACCACCAGCCAGCTGTAGACGGCCTGGCTGTCCCGGCAGCCGCCGCAGTCGCCGGAGGTGCAGCAGAACTGGAGCGACTCGTAGTCGGCGCCCCAGACGTTGAAGCCGGGGATGACCGGGTTGCCGTTGGCGACACGGTCCTCGTGCTCGGGGGCGTCGACGCTGAGGCTGGGGCAGACGTCGTAGCCGAACCGGCCGCCCCAGTGCGTCCGGCCGGTGACCAGGGTCCGGATGAAGTACGGGTGGCTCACCACCGCCTGCGGGTACAGGTCCTTGACCCGCTGCGCCTCGTCCAGCACCCGCTGCTCGTTGGCGATCTTCAGCGGGGTCTCGGTGCCGTGCTCGCTGTAGAAGTTGAAGGTGACGATGTTGCCGTTCTCGGCGATCTTCCGCACGGTGGGCTCGATGTGCTCGACCCCGGCCTCGGAGAGCGCGTAGATGAACAGCACCCGCTGGTCGTCGCGGTAGTGCTTGAGCGCGGTGTCGAACAAGCCGGTGAACTTGGAGCCGTTGACCCGGATCGCGCGCAGGTCGTCGTCGAGCGGGCCGCCGCCGAAGATGCTGACCGCGATGGCGATCTTCTCGAAGCCCTGCTTGGGCATCGGGCGCAGGCCGTTGGTGGAGATGGTGATGTACGGCAGCTGTTCGACGAAGGCCTCGACCCGGCGCGGGACGAGGGTGGGCTCGCCGCCGATCAGGGTGGCCTGGTTGACGCCGTCGTCCGCCAGCTTGCGGGCGAAGGCCCGGATGCGGTCCAGGTCGGACAGCTCCTTGACGGCCGTGTCGAAGCCGCCCTCGAAGTACCAGCAGCCCTTGCAGCGGATGTTGCAGGTGTTGGTGAGGTGGACCTCGCAGGAGCGGACCTCTCGCCCCAGCCGGCGCAGCCGGTGCAGGCGTTCGGCCAGGTCGGGCCGGTCGGCGATGAGTTCGGCGGTGCGCGCCTTGGCCTCGCGTCGGCTCAGCGGGCGCTGTTCGATGGTGACGGGTGTTGCCATGGCGATGGGCTCCTCGGGAGTGGCGGGATCGGCGTGCTGCTGTTCCCGCTACTCCGGGAGGCGCAGACCCAGGTTCTTGATGCGCGGGGTGACCTTCTCCCGCCACAGGTCGCAGGCCTCGCCGTTGGTGGTCTGCCGCAGGCCGAAGCGGACGGCCAGCCTGGCGCGCTCGGAGCGCGGGCTGCCGAAGATCCGGATGAACGTCGGCCACAGCCGGTCCAGGGCCTGCTGGAGCTGCTCGCGGCCGTCGTCGGTGGCAGCGAGGTTGCGGCACACCCGGGCGCCGTGGGCGATGTGCACCTTCTCGTCGAGGATGATCGTGCGCACCGCGTCCGCCCAGGGCCGGTAGCTGCTCTGCGCGAACTCGGAGATCATCACCATCGCGGTCTCCTCGCCGATGTAGGAGAAGATCCCGCGCTCGGCCCAGGTGGTGCAGGTGTGGAACTCCTGGGCGCGGAACAGGTTCCGATCGGCCAGGGTCTGCTTCTCCATGTAGGTGGTGTCCACGCCGACCTCCGCGAGGACCCGCTTGCCGATCTTGTAGTGGTCGTACTCCTCGGCGGCGCGCTCGGCGCAGACCTGCCGCTCCTCCGCGTCGGGGGCCAGCGGCAGGAAGACCTGCACGTAGTCGTCGCCGCCGGAGAGCTCCCCCTCGGTGTTGACCACCATGCCGCGGATGGCGATCTCCCGGTACTCCTCCGGCATCGCCAGGAACTCGTCGGGAGTACGGACCACCACCGCCTCGTCGTCCAGAATGGAAATACCCATGGCGCAACACCCCGTCTCTGAAGCAGGACTCTGAAGCAGGACATGGTCGGGCATGAACGGGTGGGGGCCCGTTTTCCACCGAGGCCCCTGACGACCACAAGGAAAATGACGCCGCCCCCCAGCGGCCGGCGGAGTTCCGCATCGGCTCCGCTGAACTTCCTCGGAGAGTAGGTGCTGCATTTTGGGCCGAACAAGGTCCCTTACGAATCGTGCCGAGCGGATTCGGCCACCGGACGGCACCGGAGCGGCCGGTTCCGGCCGCCACGACACCGCCAGGACATGCGCAATTATCATGGCCGCAACGGATCTTGGCGGTTGACCACGGCAAACGAAGCTGGCCGGAAGCGGGCCTGGACCGCCCCGGGCGCACCACCGGGCAGACGGTTACGCTGAGCCCCATGACCACCGACTCGAACACGGCGGTCGCCACCGTCGACGTCCTCCTGGGCCCCGATCAGCTCAATGACCTGATCACCGGCCAGTTCCCCGACTACGCCGCCTGCCGGGTGACCGGGGTGGACGGCCGGACCCTCACCATGGCCGTGGACGGCGACCGGCTGCGCACCCGCCCGGGCGGCACCATCTCGGGCCCGGAGCAGGCCGGCCTGTGCGACCTGGCCGCGTTCCTCCTGATCAACGCCCGGCTCGGGCCCACCCTGATGGCGCTGACCAGTTCGCTGCAGATCAGCTTCCTCAACCGGCCGCGGCCCGGGGCGCTGCGCGTGCACGCCAGGACGGCCAAGTTCGGGCGCCGGCTGTGCGTGGTGCTGGCCGAACTGCTGGACGCCGACGAGGTCCTGGTGGCCAGCGCCACGCTGACCTACGCGATCCCGCCGGCCCGCCCCGAGACCCCCTGACGACCCCCTCCCCTCCGCTCTCCGCGCCACGGCTTCGCCCCGCCGCCGCTCCGACCCCGGCGGCCGGACGAATCCGACATCACGAATACGGGGTGGGGTATATTGGCGGCATGGCTCCGCCCCTGGGAGCCCGGAGAACGGAGCACGACATGTGCCGACGAGTCGCCTGCCGCACCTGCGGGAAGCCGGGCTTCGCCGGGTGCGGAATGCACGTGGAGCAGGTCCTGGCCGGGGTGCCGAAGTCCGCCCGGTGCGACTGCGCCGAGCAGGGCCGCAAGGGCAAGGGCTGGCTCGGCAGGCTGTTCGGCCGCAGCTGATCCCACCCCGCGCCCGCCCCCACCCGGAGCGCACTCCCGTCCGTACGCCAACAACTGGCCAGCGTGGCGTAAAAGGTGACAGTAAGTCGGCCGAGTTCACGATCTTTCGGACAGGAGACGATCTCGGTATTGATCTACGGACCGGTCACCTCTAGGTTGCGGTGCAATGTCACACTGAGCCGCCCTACGGCGTCCCCGGGGGGAATACCGTGCCGGACACCGCACTGGATGCACCGCAACTCGCCACGACCAAGCTGCCCCGGCCCTTCTACCGGCTGGCCGCGGGCGATGCCCTGAACACCTACGGCAGCCAGCTCGACCTCGTCGCGCTGAGTCTGTTCGCCTACGAGGCCTCCGGGAACGCGCTCGGCACGGCCGGGTACCTCGTCCTGCGACTGTCCGGCGGCCTCGCCGGCGGGCTGGTCGCCGGACGGCTGGTGGCCCGGCTGGACCGCCGGCGGCTGATGACGGGCTGCGCCCTGGCCCAGGCGCTGGCGCTGGTCGTCGTCGCCCTCGTCCCGGCCTCGCTGCGCATCCCCGTCCTCTACCCGCTCGCCGTGGTCCTCGGCGGCGCCGCCGCCGTGGCCGCCGTCGCCCTGCGGACCAGCATCCCCGAGATGGTCGGCGCCGAACGCCGCGCCCGCGCCAACAGCCTGATGGCGAGCTGCCGTTCCACCGCGATGGTGCTCGGCTTCGCCTCCGCGGGCGTGGTGGTGGCCTGGGCCGGATTCCGGGCCGCGCTGCTCATCGACGCGACCAGCTTCGTCCTGTTCGGGGCGCTGGTGGTCCGGCTGCCGCTGCCCACCCGGGCCGCGAAGGCGGAGGAGCCCGCGACCCCGCCGGAGGACCCCGCCCCGACAACCGGCAAGCGCCGCCCCCGCTGGCAGGCCCTGGTCGTCCTGCGGGCCGCCCCCGTGGTGGGCGCCATGGCGGGGATCCGGCTGCTGGACGCCTTCGGCTCCTCGGCCCACAACATCAGCCTGCCGGTCTTCGCCAACCAGTCGTCGCCCGACAACCCGGCCGCGCTGCTCGGCACCTTCTGGGCCACATGGGCGATCGGCAACCTCGGCGCCCAGCAGCTGGTCTCCCGGTTCATGCTGCGCCGGGGCATCGAGCCCGGCGAGCGCGGCTTCGCGCTGGGCACCTGTCTGATGTCCGCCTGCTTCATCCTGGTCTTCACCGACCTGCCGACCCCGCTCTTCCTGCTGGTCGCGATCGGCGCCGGCCTCGGCGACGGCTTCACCGAGATCTCCTACACCACCCGGATCCAGGCCCTCGCCGACGAGCGGCGCGGCGAGGCCTTCGGCATCCTCACCTCCGCCGAGAACGTCGGCATGGGCACCGGGATGCTGCTGAGCGGCTCGCTGCTCGCGGTGCTCAGCCCGCTCACCGTGGTCGGCGTCTCACACGCCGTCCCGATCGTGCTGGCGCTCGCCTTCCTGGTGATGGTCGCCCGCGCCCGCCGCCGCCGCTGAGCAGGCGGCACACCTCCACCCACCACCGCACATCCGCGGACACCTCCGCGTACCCGCGTACCCGCACACCACCGCACACCCGGCGCCCCCGCGCCGTACGCGCCACTCACCTCCGCTCCCCCTCCCTGACCCGGGGCGGCCCACACCCGCGCCCCGGCACCGATCCGAAAGGTGCCGAAATCATGAGTCCCACCGGTCCCGACCACGGCCGGCTGCGCACCCTGGAAGCCCGGCTGCTGCTACGCCCCGAGATCGCCGACTGCGCGCTGCTGCCCGTCGAGCACGAGAACGGCCGCCCCGGCCTGCTGGCCTACCTGGTACCCGCCGTCGACGGCGATCCCGAGGCCCTGCGCCGCCGGGCCGCCGCGGCGCTGCTGGACGCCGACCCGAGCGCCGAAGTACACCTCCTGGACGGCATCGTCCGCACCCCCGAGGGCGAACCGGACGCCGCCGCCCTGGCCGCGGCGCTCACCCGGCCGCCCACCGCCCCCGGCCCGGCTCTGCGCCACCTGCGCGAACTCACCGACCGCTGGCGCCCGTTCGGGGAGGGCCCGGCGACGGCCGGCGCCGCCCCGGCGCGGCCCACGGCCGCCCCCGGGGAGGCCGACTCCGAGCACCCCGACGCCGAGGACCCCGGGACGGAGGCCGTCGGCGCCCCGCTGCCCGCCCCCGGGCCGGACGCGCCCCGGACACTGCCCGAGGCACTGCTGCGCGCCGCCGACCTGCACCCCGACCGCGGACTGCACCTGATCCGGGCGGGCGGCGAGGCCACCAGGATCACGTACCGTCAACTCCTCGGCCGCTCCCGCGAGATCCTCGCCGTGCTGGCCGCCGCCGGGCTGCGGGCCGGGGACCGGGTGATCCTCCAGGTCCCGGAGCCCGAGTACTACTTCCCCACCCTGTGGGCCTGCTTCCTGGGCGGGATGCAGCCGGTGACGGTCGCCCGCCCGCCGGACTACCACGAGCGCAACCCCGTGCTGGAGAAGCTCTGGCACGCCTGGCAGACCCTGGAGGAGCCGCCGGTGCTCGTCTGCGGGCCCGCGGTGGCGGGCCTGGAGCGGCTCGGGGAGCTGTACCCGGCGCCGGGCCTGCGGGTGATCGCGGTCGACCGGCCCGCCGAGAGCGGGCTGCCGGACGGCCCCGCCCCCGAGCACGCCCCCGTCCCCGCCGACGTCGCGATGCTCCAGCTCTCCTCCGGCAGCACCGGACGCTCCAAGGCGGTGCAGATCACCCACCGCGGCATCCTGGAGTACGTGGCGGGGGCCGTCGCCCAGGGCACCGAGCCGGGCGACGGCACGGTCAACTGGCTGCCCCTGGACCACGTCGCCGGACTGCTGATGTTCCACCTGCGCGACGTGGTACTGGCCGCCGACCAGGTGCAGATCCCCACCGAACTCGTGCTCGCCGACCCGCTGGTCTGGCTGGACGCGCTGGAGCGCTACCGGGCGGCGCACTCCTGGTCGCCCAACTTCGGCTTCCGGCTGGTCGCCGAGGCCGTCCGGGCCGCCGGGCCGGACCGCCGCTGGGACCTGTCCTCGGTCAAGTCGCTGATCAACGCCGGGGAGCAGTGCACCGAGGCGGTGATCGACGAGTTCCTGGCCGCCACCGCCCCGTTCGGCATCCGCCCCGGCCACGTGCTGCTGGCCTGGGGCATGGCCGAGACCTGCACGGCGATCACCTACAAGCGCTACGACGAGGACGGCGCCCGCCGCCTGGTGCGCACCGACTCGCTGACCGGCCGGTTGGAGCCCGCGGACCCGGCCTCCGCGGAGCGCGGCACCGCCTTCCTCAGCATGGGCCGGCCCGCGCCCGGCACCCGGATGCGGGTGGCCGACGACGCCGGACGGGCGCTGCCCGAGCTCCGCGTCGGCCGGCTCCAGGTCCACTCCGGCCGGGTGACGCCGGGGTACCTGAACAACCCGCCGGCCAACCAGGAGGCCTTCGTCGGCGACGACTGGTTCGACACCGGGGACCTGGCCTTCCTGGTCGACGGCGAGGTGGTGCTCACCGGCCGTCGCAAGGAGATCATCATCGTCAACGGCGTGCACTACTTCTGCCACGAGCTGGAGGACGTGGTGGCCTCCGTGGCGGGGGTACGCTCCGGGCACGTCGCGGCCTTCGGGGTGCCGGACGAACGCACCGGCACCGAGCAGCTGGTGATCGCCTACGTCCAGAGCGACCCGGACGCGCCCGCGCCGCCCGTCGCCGCCGAGGTGCGGCAGCTGCTGGCGGCCCGCCGGCAGCCGGCCCCCGCCCTGGTGCTGCCCGTCCCGGCGGCCGACTTCCCGCGCACCACCAGCGGCAAGATCCAGCGCACCGCGCTGCGCGGGAGGCTGCTGGACGGCGAACTCGACGACCACATCGTCGCGTTGGACCTGGCGGAGGCCAACTCCCGGACGCTGCCGGACTGCGTGCGGCAGCTCGGCTGGGAGGCCCGCCCGGTGGCGGCGGCCCCGGCCTCTTCGGCGGCCTCGTTGGCCGAGGAAACGATCCTGCTGCTCGGCCCGTCCGGCCCCGGCACCCTCACAGAGGCCCTGGCCGCCGCCCTGCCGAACGCCCTGGTGGTGGACCGCCCGCCGACCGCCGACCCCGAGGACTGGCTGCGGGCCCTCGGCGACCGGCCAGCCGACCGGCTGGTCTACCTGTGGAGCGCGACGGCCGACACCTCCGACCAGGCGCCGGACGAGGCGCTGCTCGCCCTGCTGCGGGCGCTGCCGACGCGGGCCCCGGTCCGCGAGCTGGTCTCCGTCAGCGCCGGGCTGCACGCCGTACTTCCCAGCGAACTCCCTATCCCCCGGGCCGCGTTGACCGCCGCACTGACCGCCGGGGCACGGGCCGAGCAGCTGGTGCCCGCCGCCCGGCACCTCGACCTTCCGGGCGGGGCGCCGGTCGCGGAGCAGGCCGCCGCGCTGCTCGCCCTGCTCGCCGACCCCCGCCCCGAGCCCGAGTCCGCCTGGCGCGCCGGCCGCCCCTGGGTCCCCCGACTGGCACCGGCCGAGGCCGCCCCCGAACCGGCCGGGGACGGCTGCTCACTGCTCACCCCCGGCGCCCGCTACCTCGTCACCGGCGGCCTCGGCGGGATCGCCGCCGAGCTGCTGCCCGGACTGCTGCGCGAGTACGGCTCCCGGCTGCTGATCGTCGGCCGCAGCGACCTGGACGCCCCGACCGCCGAAGCGGCCGAGCGCCGGGCCGCGCTGCGCCGACTGGCCGCCCAGGGCGGTCAGGTCACCTACCGCCAGGCAGATGTGACGAACCGTCAGCAGTTGGCGGAGGTGCTCGCCGAGGCCGAGCGGGAGTGGCAGGCACCGCTGGACGGCGTGCTCCACCTGGCCGGCGGCTACCGGCTCACGCTCCTCGCCGACACCGGTACCGAGGACTGGCGCGAGGCCGTCCGGACCAAGGCCGAGGGCACCGACCACCTCATCGAGCTGGTCCGGCAGCGCCCCGGCGCCCAGTTCGTCGCCTTCTCCTCGATGATCGGCCTCCAGGAGGCGGTCGGCTCCACCGGGTACGCCGCCGCCAACCGCTACCTGGAGAGCACCGTCGAGCGGCTGCGCCGGGAGACCGGCACCCCGGCCTGGACGATCTCCTGGGGCCTGTGGAGCGGGGTCGGCATGAACCGCGACACCGAGAACGAGCAGGCCGCCGCCGGCCGGGGCATCGCCGTGCTGAGCGCCGCGCACGGCCGCCGGCTGGCCGCCCTGCTGCTGGCGGGCGCCCCGGGCCACCGGTACGCCGGTCCGGACCCGAGCTCCCCCGCCGCCCGGCGCCGCCTGCTCGCCACCGCGCCCCGCCCGGTGGCCGCCGCCGCGCCGACGCCGGCCACCGCCGAGCCGGCCGCCCGGCCCGCCACGGCACCCGGCCCCGGGCACACCGCCCCGTCCGGGCTGCGCCGACTGGTCCTGGACGCCTTCGAGTCCGTCCTCGACACCCCGCTGGACCCGGGCCGCCCGCTCGCCGAACTCGGCATCGGCTCCCTCCAGTTGATGCGCGTGCACGGCGCGCTCAGCGCCGCACTGCCCACGCCGCCGGCGCCCACCGAGCTGTTCCGGCACCCCACCGTGGACGCCCTGATCGCCCACCTGGCCGCCGAGCCGGCCACGCCCACCGCCGCTGCCGCCTCCCCCGTCGCCGGGCCGGGCGACGACCGCCGGGTGGCGATCGTCGGCCTGGCGCTGCGCCTGCCGGGCGCCGACACCCCCGAGCAGTACTGGCGGAACATCGTCGAGGGCGTCCGGAGCACCACCCGCTTCACCGAGGAGGAGCTGGCCGCGGCCGGACTGCGCCCGGAGGAGTACCGCCACCCCGACTTCGTCCCGGTCACAGGCGCGCTCACCGGCACCGACGAGTTCGACGCCGAGGCCTTCGGCATCAGCGGCACCGAGGCGGCCCTGATGGACCCGCAGCAGCGCCTGCTGCTGGAGATCTGCCGCCAGGCCCTGGAGGACGGCGGCTACGACGCGCCGGACCCGGAGCGCCGGGTCGGGGTCTTCGCCGGCACCGGGATGACCCTCTACGCGCTGCGCACCTACTACCAGCACACCCTGGCCACCACCGCCGACCCGTCCGAGCCGGTCGCCGCCCTGCAGACCGCGATCGGCAACCAGGCCGACTTCGCCGCCACCCGGGTCGCCTACCGGCTGGGCCTCACCGGCCCGGCGATCGGCGTGCAGACGGCCTGCTCCACCTCGCTGGTCGCGGTGCACCTGGCCGTCCAGTCGCTGCTCTCCGGTGACTGCGAACTGGCCCTGGCCGGGGCCGCCGCCCTGCACATCCCACAGGCGGCCGGCTACCGCTACGAGGAGGGGTCGATCCTCTCCCCCGACGGCGCCTGCCGGGCCTTCGACGCCGACGCGGGCGGCACCGTCGGCGGCAACGGCGTCGCCGCCGTGCTGCTCAAGCGCCTCGACCGGGCGCTGGCCGACGGCGACACCGTGCACGGGGTGATCCTCGGCTCGGCCGTCAACAACGACGGCGGCCGGAAGGTCGGCTACACCGCGCCCAGCGTCGACGGGCAGGCGGCCGTGGTCGGCCGGGCCCTGGACCTGGCGGGCGTGCCGGCCGACAGCATCGGCTACATCGAGGCCCACGGCACCGGCACCCCGCTCGGCGACCCGATCGAGTTCCGGGCACTGGCCCAGGCCTTCCGTGCCCGGACCGAAGCAGCCGGGTTCTGCTCGCTCGGCTCGGTCAAGCCCAACATCGGCCACCTGGACACCTGCGCCGGCATGGCGGGCCTGATCAAGGCGCTGCTGGTGCTGCGGCACGGCACCATCCCCCCGCTGGTGAACTTCACCAGCCCCAACCCCGCGCTGGAACTGGCCGACAGCCCGTTCCGGCTCGCCGCCGAGCGCCGGGACTGGCCGGACGGCCCCACCCCGCGCCGGGCCGGGGTCAGCGCGCTGGGCGTCGGCGGCACCAACGCCCACCTGGTGCTGGAGCAGGCGCCCGCGGTTCCGGCCGTCGAACCGCGACCGGCGCCGACCGTGCTGCCGCTGTCCGCCCGTACCGCCCAGGGCCTGACCGAACTGGCCGGGCTGCTCCGCGACCGGCTGGACGCCGAACCCGCCCTCGCGCCCGGCGACCTGCCGCTCACCCTCGGCGCCGGCCGGCGCGCGCTGCGCCACCGGCTGGCCGTCACCGGCCCCGACCCGGCCACCCTGCGCAAGGGCCTGGACGCCTTCCTGGCGGGCCGGACCACCGCCGGCGCGGCCCACCGC
>NZ_JBHVEU010000188.1:0-16203 GCF_042802075.1 Kitasatospora sp. NPDC057518 | reverse complement strand
CGGCTCGGCCGTGCGGGGCACCTCTGTCGTTGCCCGCCGCCGTCACCCGGCGTCGCCGTTCCCGGCCCGTCGGCGGCCGGAGGTGAGGTCGGCGTCGGCGGCGGCGAGGATGCGGCCGAAGGTGTGGGCGATGACCGGCTTGGCCAGGGCCCGGGTGAGGGCCGCGCCGAAGGGCAGGTGGACCTGGAAGGTGGTCGTCCACGCGACCTCGGTCCCGCCGGGGACCTCGGTGAAGGTCATCCGGCCGAGTTCGTGCCGGGACGGCGGCAGGCTGCGCTCGACCGTGTAGTCGAAGCCGTACGGCCGGTTGTACGCGGTGACCCGCTCGCGGAACCAGCCGATCGCCCAGGTGTGCACCCGTACCGCCCCCACGCCGTACGGCGCACCGGCGCCCGGCCGGGCCAGGCGGGCCCGGAGGATGAGCGGGGAGCGGGTGTAGTTGGTGGTGGTGGCGCACCAGTCGAACACGTCCTCGATCGGTGCGGCGATGACGCGTCGGACGGTCAGGGTCTCCATGGTCATGTCCCCTCTCTCGGTCGGCGGCGCGGACTGCGGCCACCGCACCCGACAGATGGACCGGGGAGCCGTCGGAAACGTGACACCGGGGCCGCCGCCCCGTCCCGGAGCGCCTCCGACCACGCCCTGAAACTATCGAATCTGCTACGGTCGTCCATATGACGAAAGATACCGGCGCCCAGTCCGCCGTGACCGAGCTCCGGATGCCCCTCGACACCAAGGTGGTCATCTGGGCCTTCTGCGGCGCGGTCGGCGCCGGCCTCGGCTTCGCCGTCCCGTGGCTCCTCCAGTTCGCCGCCCGGCACCCGATCCCCTACGCGGACACCGTGCGCTTCCTGGGCTCGTTCACCTCCCCGGCCATGGTGATCGGCCGACCGGTGGCGCTCGCCGCCGTCGGGCTCGTGGTCGGGCTGTTCGTCACCTACCACGCCGCCACGCTGCGCATCTCGGACGAGAGCATCACCGTCGTCGAGGGCGACGACAGCCGGGTGATCACCCGGGACCAGGTCGGCGGCGTCTTCCGCCACGGCGGCAAGGTGCGGATCGAGTCACCGGTCGGCCGGGTCCTCTTCGACGACGACGTCGAGGGCGGGAAGGCGGCCATCGCCTCGGCCTTCCGCCGCCACGGCTACCCCTGGGAAGGCGCCTGAGGCCCCGCGTGCCGGATGTGGCACATTGACCGGACGGCCCCGCCCCGGGGCGCGCGATCGAGAACCGAGGTCTCCCGTGTCCGCAGACAACGCCGCGCCGTACCGACCCGCGCCGCGCACGGTCGTCGAGGCCTGCTTCGACCCGCAGGGCACCGCCCCGCTCGACTACGTCTACGACGTCGCCGCGGCGGCCGGCCTGTCGGACCAGCCGGTACGGCTGGCCGTACGGCGGCTGGAGGCGGCGGGCGTCCTGCGGCAGGAGGGGCGGGGCCGCAAGGGCCGGCTCGTCCTGACCGACGCGGGCCGGCTCCGCTCGGACCTGGACGTCCGGTTCGTCGCGCTCGCCTACGCCCAGGACGCCGGGCGCGCCCCCTGGGACGGGCTCTGGCGCCTCTACACCTTCTCCGTCCCCGAGCGGCACCGGGCGGAACGCGACGCCCTGCGCACCGCACTGACCCGGCTCGGCGCCGCCCCGCTCGCGCCCGGCGCCTACGTCAGCCCGCACGACCTGCTCGACGAACTCGCCGCCGAGGCCTCGGCGGCGACCGTCGACGCCTACCTGGTCATGGCGGAGGCCACCCGCCTGACCGGCCGGGGCTTCACCGGCCCCGCCGCCACCGCCGAGCAGCTCTGGCCCGCGGCCGGGACGGTCGAGGCCTACCGGCCCCTCGCCGAGGCGCTGGCCGAGGAACCCCTCGGCCCCGACCGCGGCTCCGTCGAACTCGTCGCCACCGCGCTGCGCCTGGCCGAGGCCTTCACCCACGCCCTGGAGCTCGACCCGCTCCTCCCCCCGGAGCTGCGGCCCGCCCCGTGGCCGCCGGCCGGGGTCCGGCGCGACTTCGACGAGGCCTGGACCGCGATCCGCGGCCGCACCCCCGACCTCTCGCTCTTCCGCGCCTTCGACACGGAGCCGGAACGCCACGAACCGGAGCACCACGAACCGGAACAGCACGAACCGGGAGAACACCTGTCCGCCTGATTTTCACCCGGACGGACGCGATTCCGAATTCCCGGATCGCGAATATGTTCGAGGCTTGATATATCGATAATATGCTCGAAGAATACGACAAGGTATTGGTGTCGGGCGGATTGGGTTTCGTCGGAAGGCACCTGACCAGCGCCCTTCTCTTTCTCGGGAAAGAGGTGGCGATCATCGACAACGCCCGCACCGCGACGAGCATCTCGGCGCCGTCCGGGACCACCCTGCACCTGCTGGACATCCGCGAGGTCGACGCCGTCGCCGAGGCCGTGGACGACGCCGACCTGGTCTTCCACGTCGCCGCGAACGCGAACGGCACGCTGTCGGTGACGCAGCCGCGCCTCGACTTCGAGATCAACGCACTCGGCACCCTGATCTTCGCCGAGGCCCTCCTCAAGGCGTCCGTCCGCCGGGTCGTCTACGTCTCGTCCGCGTCCGTCTACGGAACTCCGCGGAAATTCCCCATGGACGAGGACCACCCGACCCGCCCCTTCGTCCCGTACGGCGCGTCGAAGCTCAGCGGCGAGATCACCTGCCTGGCGCTCCACCGCGCCTGCGGTCTGCCGGTGGTGGTCGGCCGCCCGTTCTGCGTCTACGGGCCGGGTGAGAACCCGCACGAGGCGATGGTCGAGGTCGGCAGGTTCCTGCGCTGGCACCTCAACCACCAGCCCATCCAGATCGTGGGCGACATCGACCGGAAGACCCGCGACTTCGTCCACGTCACCGACCTGGTCCAGGGGCTGCTGACGATCGCCGACCGGGCCGAGCTGGGCGAGGTGTTCAACATCGGCTCCGGTACGGAGGTCTCGATGCGCGACCTCGTCAACACGATCGGGGAGGCCACCGGCGTCACGCCCGAGGTCAGCGTGATCCCGGAGATCGAGGACGACACCTACCGGCTGGTCGGCGACATCTCCAAGCTCCAGGGCCTCGGCTACCGGCCGGCGGTCTCGCTCGCCGAGGGGGTGCGCGACCTGGCCGACCACCTCGGCGCGAACCCGGAGCTCCCCGGCAGCCCGACCATCTTCTCCCGCGGCCAGCACGGCGAGTCCTGAGCCGCTCCCCTGTACCGGGCCGCCCCACGGAACGCCGAGGGCCGGGACACCGCTGGTGTCCCGGCCCTCGCGTGCGACGGACCGTCAGTCGTTCGCCACGGTCGCGTACTTCGGGGTGCCCTCGGCCATCTGCTTCAGGGCGTCCTTGCGGTCCCGCTTCGACAGCTTGTCGATGTAGAGGGTGCCGTAGAGGTGGTCGGTCTCGTGCTGGAGGCAGCGCGAGAAGAAGCCGGTGCCCTCGACGCGGATCGGCTGACCGTCCTTGTCGACGCCGGTGACCGCGGCGTAGTCCGGGCGGGCCAGCTCGGCGTAGGCGGTCGGGACGGAGAGGCAGCCCTCGTTGCCGTCGTCCAGGACGCGGCGGCGGTCGGCCGGGTACTCCTCCAGCACGGGGTTGATCACGTGGCCGATGTGGCGCACGCCCTCGTCGTCCGGGCAGTCGTAGACGAAGACCTTGAGGTCGACGCCGATCTGGTTGGCGGCGAGGCCGACACCCTCGGCGGCGTACATCGACTGGAACATGTCGTCGATCAGCGCGGACAGCTCACCGTCGAAGACGGTGACGTCCTTGACCTCGCGGTGCAGCACCGGGTTGCCGACGACGGTGATCGGGCGGGCGGTGCCCTTGCTGAGGTCGGGCTCCTCACCGATCACCTTCACGGGCGCCTCGGCCGCCGTCCCCTCCACGTCGTGCTCGTGCTCGTGCTGCTCGGCCTGCTCCGCCATGTCTTCCGCTTCCGTCGGTGTACGCGTTACCTCACCAGGGTACTCAGCACACTTCTTCGAGGTCCCGGTACGCCCGGCTTCCCGGGGCGGACGCGACCCAGCGGTCCAGCAGGGTGCGCACCAGGTGGGCCGGGGCGGCGATCCCGCACTCGCGCTCGACCAGCCAGGACATCCCGGCCGCGCCGCCCTGGCTGAGGTGGCTGAGGTGGCCGGGGTGGGCGGCGTCACCGTCGTCGTGCGGGTCGTGGTGGGCGGCGACCCCGTCGTCGGAGGCCATCCGGCTCTCCGAGCAGGCGCGGCACAGCAGCCGCACCGAGGAGGTCCAGTCCTCGGCCGCGTAGCCGGCGTCGGCGACCAGCCGCTCCAGCGCGTCCCGGTCCCCGGCGGTGGCGGCCTGCAGCAGCACCACGTACGTCGGCACCGGGGAGGGCGCCCACAGCTCGATCTCGTCGAACACCGGGTAGGCGACGCCGTCGGTGACCCGCTCGCCGTGCGGGGCGCCGTCGTGCAGCACCACCTCGCCCCAGCGGCGGCCGGAGGAGGGCAGCGGGATGGACAGCACCTCGATCCGGGCCGGGTCCAGCCGGCGGCCCCAGACCACCTCGGACTCGCCGTCCGGGGACAGCCGCACCGGGGTGGTGCCGAGGTCCAGGCTGACCGGGCCGTCCGGCTGCGCGCCGGGGCCGCCGGACAGCTTCAGCCCGTACGCCTGCCAGGCGCGGCGGGCCAGCGGCCAGTCCTGGAGGGCGGTGGCGGTGATGCCGAGGTTCCACCAGTCCGGGGCGCCGTGCTCGCGGTCCAGCAGGGCGACGGCGCGCAGGCCGGCCGAGCGGGCCTGCTCCCAGTCCCGGCGGAACTTGTGCAGCAGGGCGAGGTTGAACCAGGAGTCGGAGAGCCACGGCTCCAGGTCGGCGGCCATCACCAGCAGGGCGCCGGCGTCCTCGTAGCGGCCGTCGCCGATCAGCGTGAAGGCCCGGTCGGTCGTCTGCCGCCAGGTGGCGGACGGCCGGTGCCGTGCCCGGTGGAAGATCCTCACGTTCGTCCCTGCCGTCGTCGTCCGCTCAAGTCCCGTGCCACCGTGCCCGTACCGCCTCGGAGGGCGCCCGGGCCCGGTGCCCCGGGTCGGTGTTCCACGCTACGACCGCATCCAACCACGCCCGCCCCCGCCCGCGCTCCCCACCGCCGAGGTTGGGGCCCGCCCCTCCCCAGCCTGCCTGTCCGATGCCGCCCGCTCAACCCCTGACGGCCGGAACCCGCATCCCGGGCCCCGCGGCGGCGGCCGACGGCCCGGGCCGTACGGGCCCGCTGACCCTGCTCCGCCCGGCCGTACGGGCCCCGCAGACGCGAGTTTGAAGACAGGCCCTAGCCGCCCACCCTGGCCAGGGCGTCCACCACGCGGGCGTCGTAGACCCGGCCGCGGCCCAGCCGCAGGGCCTCCAGCGCCTCCAGCCGCCCGACGGCCTCGCCGACGCCCCGGCCGCGGGCCGCCGTGAGCAGGTCGTCGTGGGCGTTGGCGACCCGGATGATCCGGGAGGCGAGCGGCACCGGGCCGTCGCCCGAGGCGGGCCCGGTGCACGGGTCGGCCAGCCGGGCGACCTGCTCGGCGACCTGCCGGGGCACCCCGGTGCGGCTGATCACCTCGCTGCCGAGGCGGGCGATCCGCTGCTGCTCGGCCTCGGGCAGCAGCGCGGTGGCGCCGTCCGGCACCGGTTCGACCAGGGACAGCTGGCCGACGTCGTGCATCAGCGCGGCGTACTCCAGCAGGGCGAGCTCGCGGGTGCCCAGACCCAGCTCGCGGCCCAGCGCGCACGCCGTGTCCGCGACCCGGCGCGCGTGCCCGTGCGGGGTGTACCCGGCCACCTCGGTGGCCCGGGCGAGGCTGGCGATGGTCTGCCCGGTGGTGGCCCGCACGGCGGCGGCGCGCCGGAAGGACACCTGGGCGAGCAGCAGCGGGGTGCAGAACAGCGGCAGCGCCCACAGCCCGACCTCGCCGGCCGCGAGGCTGACCAGCATCCCGGTGGCGACGATCGCCGAGCCGATGCCGAACAGCGAGCGCAGCTCGTCCTCCAGCGCCGCCGGGAACCGCAGCCCGCCGCCGGAGCGGCGCAGCAGCGCCGCCAGGGTCGCGTCGCAGAGCGCGGCCAGCGCGGCGACGGCGGTCAGGAACACCCCGTACGCCGGGCCCTCGGGCGAGAAGCGGTCGACCATGCCGCCGTTGTAGAGCGGCTGGAAGACGGCGCCCGCGAAGCCGACGGCGAGCACCCGGCGGGCGGCGCCGTCGCGGCGGGCCGGGTCGGCCCAGGGCGGACGGCGGTGCGGGCGCCCGGGGCCGTCCGGCAGGGCCCGGTCCGGCAGGACGAGGCCGGCCAGCCGGCCCAGCAGCAGGCCGGCCCCGGTCACCGCGACCACCTGGAGCGTCCCGTGCGCGGTCGGCACCCCGCGCAGCGGCCCGAGCAGGGCGTACGCCAGCGCACCGGCCGCGCCGATCGGCGCCTGCTCCCGATCCCCCGGAAGGGTGATGCGGACGCATTCGCCGAGCGCGATCAGCACGGTGAACGCCAGCGCGACCCGGGGCTCCGCGACCCCGCGCACCGCGACGGCGCCCAGCGCGAGCGCCAGCAGCGCGGCGGCCGCCGCGTGCACCGCGCGCGCGGTGCGCCCGCAGGGCGCACGGCCGAGGACCACGCGCCGCAGTGCCCGGGGCCCGGACACCCCGGGCCCGAACAGCTCCCGCCCGGCGGCGGCACCGGCACCACCGGAGGCCGCGCCACCGGAGGCCGCGCGCCCGGCAGCCGCCCGCCCGGGGGCCCTCACGGCTGCCCGGCCGCGGGGACGGTCCCGCCGCCCTGGGGCGGCACCCGGCCCGGGGCGGCCCGGACCGGCTCGGGCACCCCGAGCGGGATGTCCGGCACCGCCTCGATGGAGTCCTCGGAGTGCACCACCGGCTGCCAGTCGTACCCGGCCAGCGCGTCGATCAGCGCCCGCACCATCACCGGGTCGAACTGGCTGCCCGAGCAGCGCTCCAGCTCCGCGACCGCCTCGCCGACCGGGCGGCCGCGCCGGTAGGAGCGGGTGGAGGTCATCGAGTCGAAGGCGTCGGCGACCGAGATGATCCGGGCGAACTCGGGGATCCGCTCGCCGGCCAGCCCGCTCGGGTAGCCCCGGCCGTCCAGCCGCTCGTGGTGGTGCAGGATCCCGGCGTGCGCCTCGCCGAGGAAGTCGATCCCGCGCACCAGCTCGTACCCGTACACCGGGTGGATCTCCACCGCCCGGCGCTCGGCCTCGGTCAGGGGACCGTTTCTGCGCAGCAGCTCGGTGGCCACGCCGAGCTTGCCGACGTCGTGCAGGATGCCCGCGAAGCGCAGGGTGCGCAGCCGCTCGGCCTCCATGCCGAGCTGAGTGGCGATCAGCACCGAGGCCCGGCCGACCCGTTCGCTGTGGCCCCGGGTGTAGGAGTCCTTGATCTCCACGGCCTGCACCAGCGACTGCACGGTGGCCTGGTGGGCGTCCCGCTCGCGCTGGCCCTGGGCGAACACCCAGGCCGAGATGGACAGCGGCAGCAGCGCGAGCAGCGCCGCGAACGCGCCGTACGGGCCCTGCCAGAGCACCGCGACCATCAGCCCGCCGGCCGCGTGCACCAGCACCGGCAGCCCGCAGGACGCGTGCGCCCCGCTCAGCAGCACCCCGGGCCGGCGGCCCTCACTGAGCATCAGCATGACGCCCACCACCACCCCGTTGACCAGGCAGAACACCGCGACGGCGGCGAATCCGGGCAGCAGTGCGGCCGGGAAGCGGGAGCCGAGCAGCAGCTGCGGGCCGTGCAGCAGGTGGAAGGCGACGGAGGAGGCGAAGGCGCACAGCGCGAGCTGGGAGCCGTTGAACAGCTGGCGCGGGCGGCAGCCGCGCCCGCTCGGCCCGCCGAGCAGCGCGGCCGGGGCGGCCACCAGGGCGGCGGCGGCCGGCGGGAGCATCAGCACCCCGGCGAACAGCACCGGGAAGAAGGTGTTCACCCCGGGCCGGGCGGGCGTCCGCTCGGGCAGCGCCGGCCGGCGCAGCAGTCGGCGCACCAGCACCAGGCAGGGCGTGGGCAGGCCCTGGGCCAGGGACTCCCAGCAGCCGTGCAGGAAGGCCAGCAGCGCGACCTTGGGCCAGTCCACCGGCGCGCCGAGCCAGTGCGGCACCCCGGCGGCCGCGGCCGGCAGCAGCGGCACCAGGCAGCACAGCGCCGCCACCGGCACCACCACCAGGTAGCGCGCCGCCCCTCGCGGCAGGGTCGAGCCTCCACAGTCGGTAGCGATCTCGACCTCCCCGCCGTACGGACCCCGTGTTGCCTCAGCGCGTCGGGCGGACCGACGGTGAGTGTCCGTCAGGAGAATAGGCCGCCCTCCGGACATGGGGACGCATGATGGCGCAATGGCGCAGTTGGCGCACCGCCAGCTCACTCGAACGAGTGACGGCGCATGCGAGCAGAACGGGAGCGGCCCCGGGAGTGTGTACTCCCGGGGCCGCTGTTGCCCTTGCCCTGAACCCGCCCGACACCCGCCCGGACGTGCCCGAACCGTCCGGCCCGCCCTCGCCGGCGGGCCGCGGGGCTACCGCCCCCGGCGGTCGACCAAGGAGTCGGCCGCCGTACGGGCGTTCGCCCGACGGGTCGTCACTCCGCGGGGGCGCCGGCCTCGACCGGAGCGCCCGAGCGCCCGGCCGGCTCCGCCTCGCCCGCCCCGCCCGGCCTGGGCGCCGGCCGGGCCGACTCGACGTGCAGCTCGACGGTGGTCTCCACGGCGACCACCACCTGCTCGCCCGAGCGCTGCCCGGCCCGGATCGAGTCGATCCTGGCCAGCACCTTGCTGCGCAGGTCGGTCGGGGTGTCGTCGCACCCGCAGGAACGCTTGATCAACGCCTTGATCGCCTGCTCCAGCCCGTACTGCTTCAGGCAGGGTGAGCACTCCTCGAAGTGCACCCGCAACTTGGCGCAGTCACCCTCGGCCATCTCGTTGTCGAGGAATTCATAGAGGTGGTCGAGGACCTCGCCACACTCGGTTTCGTGCGGATCGCCGCAGCTCATGAGCCCGAGCCCTTCGCTTCCTGCCCTGCCCCGCTGCCGGCCGGGACGAGCCCGCGCTCACGGGCGTAATCCTCCAGCATGCCGCGCAGCTGACGGCGGCCGCGGTGCAGCCGGGACATCACCGTACCGATGGGAGTACCCATGATGTCCGCGATCTCCTTGTACGCAAAGCCTTCTACGTCCGCGAGATAGACGGCGATCCGGAATTCCTCCGGGATGGCCTGGAGCGCGTCCTTCACATCGCTGTCGGGGAGGTGGTCGAGCGCCTGGGTCTCGGCCGAGCGCAGACCGGTCGACATGTGCGACTCGGCCCGGGCCAGCTGCCAGTCCTCGATCTCCTCCGCCGCGGTGCGCTGGGGCTCCCGCTGCTTCTTGCGGTACGAGTTGATGAACGTGTTGGTGAGGATGCGGTACAGCCAGGCCTTGAGGTTCGTCCCCTCACGGAACTGGTGGAAGGACGCGTACGCCTTGGCGAACGCCTCCTGGAGCAGGTCCTCCGCGTCGGCCGGGTTGCGCGTCATGCGCAGCGCCGCCGAGTACATCGGATCCAGGTAGCCCAGGGCGTCGCGCTCGAAGCGCTCCCGCCGGGCCTCCTCGCTCTCCTCCGCCGACACCCGGTAGGTGTCCTCACCGATCGCCTCGGCCAGCTCCTCACCGGTGAGCGCCTCGCCCGCGGGCAGGGCGTCGCCCGGGCCACGGCCCGGATCGGCCTCGTGCTCGGTCCCGACGACCGGACCCACCTCCTCGGCATGACGGGCACGGCCCACGGCGGGCCGCCCAGAAATGGAGGATATCGGGCTGACGGGCTTCTCGCCCGCGTCGATCCAGTCCGACCAGGAGGGGGCGAACGCCGCGGTGGCCTCGCGCTCCTCAGGCCGTTCGGGGCACGCGATCGAACCCATCTGCCCTGCCTCTCACCGGTGACTCCTGCTGACGGAGACGACAACCACACGCGCCCCGCCCGCATTCCCGTCCCCGGGCGCCATTCACTCGCACGAGTGAGCGAATGGAAACTCCCTGCTCACGGCCCCGAAGCCGGAGCCGGAGCCGGAGCCGGACCGCCCCACGGCCTCACACCAGCCGCAGCACCCAGTCCCCCACCGCCGAGCAGATCAGGTCCAGCACCTCGTCCTGCCCCACCGGCGCCCGCTTGGGCACCTCGAAGCCGTGGCTGCCGTACGGCACCGCCACCAGCTCGTGCCCCTGCGGCAGCTCCGGGAACTCCACCGGCCCGCCGAACGGGTCCGCCGCGCTCTGCACCACCAGCGTCGGCAGCCCGGACCCCAGCAGCTCCTCCGCCCGGCTCTTCTCCGGCCGGCCCGGCGGATGCAGCGGGAACGCCAGCGCCACCACCCCGACCGCCCCGGTCGCCGCGCCCGTCCGGCAGGCCACCCGCGCCCCCGCGCTGCGCCCGCCGACCACCAGCGGCAGCCCCTGCCCGGCCAGCCGCTCGGCCACCGGCCGCCAGCCCTCGTCCAGCGTCTTCGGCGCCGGGCCCAGCCTCCGGCCCGCCACCCGCCAGGGCTGCTCGACCAGCGCCACGGTGATCCCCCGGGCCGGCAGCTTCGCGGCCAGCGCCACCAGGTCCCTGGCCTCGATCCCGCCGCCCGCGCCGTGGCCGAGGGCCAGGACGGCCACCGGCTTCGCGGCCGGGTGGTAGGTGATCCGGGCCTCCCCGGCTCCGGTGGGGACCGCTTCGGTGCGGACCGGTTCGGTGGTGCTCATCTCGACGTCTCCCGGAACGTTCGCAAAAGGTCGGAACAGGCGGCTCAGAACAGGGTGGTCTCGTACTCGGGCTCGGCCCACGGCTCCTTGAGCTCCGGGCCGTTGTTGCGGATGCTGCCGACCGCCGGCGACACCGGGGTGGCCACCAGCGCGCCCGGCGGCGGGGGTATCAGCAGCCGGCGCAGCCCGTCCGGGTCGGTCAGCCGCGGGTCCAGCCACTCGTCCCAGTCCCCCCGGTCCAGGAACAGCGGCATCCGCTCGTGGATCGGCGCCAGCAGCTCCTCGGCGTCCGTGGTGACGATCGTGAACGTCACCAGCCAGGCCTCCGGGTGCCCCGGCGGCACCGCCCGGTTGCGCCAGAACTCGTACAGCCCGGCCAGCGCCAGCGGGGCACCGTCCGCCCGGGACACGAAGTACGGCTTCTTGCGGGCCTTGCCGCGCTCCCCCGGGACCGTCTGCCACTCGTAGTAGCCGTCCACCGGCAGGATGCACCGGCGGGCGGCGAAGGCCTGCCGGTACGAGGGCTTCTCGTGCACCGTGTCCGACCGGGCGTTGATCATCTTCACCGCCGTCTCGGCGGAGTTCGACCACTGCGGCACCAGCCCCCAGCGCAGCACCCGCAGCTGGCGCACCGGCCGCGGCCGCTCCCGGCCCAGCCGCTCCAGCACCACGAACGCGCTGTTGGTCGGCGCGACGTTCCAGTTCGGGTCCAGGGTCTCCTCGGGGTCCCAGTGCTCGACGCCGAACAGCTCGACGACGTCCCCGGGCTTGCTGCTCGCTGCGAACCGACCGCACATGCGGGCCAGCTTGCCATGCCGCCGCTCCTCAGGACCTGTTCATCCACGGACCAGAACCACCCCCTGCCTCCCGCCCGTCCCCGCATGGGAGGCTGCCCCGAACGGCCCACACGGCGGCCCGGTACGACGGACGGAGGCGGAGAGACCCCGATGAACGCGAACGACCAGACCCTCGGCGACCTGTGGAACCAGGTGACCGGCACCCAGGCCGCCCCGCCCGGCTGGCTGGTCCTGGCCACCGGCGCCGCCGCCCTGCTCACCGTCCTCGCCCGCCCGCTCTGGCACGTCGCCCGCAACGCCGTGACCATCGCCCACGAAGGCGGCCACGGCCTGATCGCCCTGGTCACCGGCCGCAAACTGGCCGGCATCCGGCTGCACTCGGACACCTCCGGACTCACCCTCTCCTACGGCCGCCCCACCGGCCCCGGCATGGTCCTCACCGCCGCCGCCGGCTACACCGCCCCCGCCCTGCTCGGCCTCGGCTGCGCCGCCCTGCTCGCCGCCGACCGGATCACCCTGCTGCTCTGGCTGGCGATCGTGCTGCTGCTCGCCCTGCTCCTGCGCATCCGCAACGCCTTCGGCTTCCTCACCGTGCTGGTCGCCGGCGGCGCCTTCTTCCTGGTCTCCTGGTTCGGCAGCGCCGAGGTCCAGGCCGGCTTCGCCTACCTCGGCTGCTGGTTCCTGCTCCTCGGCGCCGTCCGCCCCGTCCTGGAGCTCCAGCACCAGCGCCGGATCGGCTGGGCCCGCGACTCCGACGCCGACCAGCTCGCCCGGCTCACCCACGTCCCCGCCCTCGCCTGGGTCACCGTCTTCCTGCTCGTCGCCCTCGCCTGCCTCGCCCTCGGCGCCGCCTGGCTGCTCCAGCCCCTGCAGTGAGCCCACCGGGCCTCCCGCCGCCCGGCCGCGCGCCGAGAACGTTCCCGTACGGCCCCTAGACTTGCCCCATGACCGAGACCCTGTGGCCCGCCCCCGTCGCGACCAGCCCCGTCGACGCCACCGTCACCATCCCCGGCTCCAAGTCGGTCACCAACCGGGCCCTGGTGCTGGCGGCCCTCGCCGACGGGCCGGGCTGGGTGCGGCGCCCGCTGCGCAGCCGCGACTCCCAGCTGATGGCCGACGGCCTGCGCGCCCTCGGGGTCACCATCGAGGAGAAGGTCAACAACGACTCCGGCGGCACCGGCGGCGGCGAGGCCTGGCGGGTCATCCCCGCCCCCGCACTGCTCGGCCCGGCCTCGGTCGACGTCGGCAACGCCGGCACCGTGATGCGCTTCCTGCCCCCGCTGGCCGTCCTGGCCGACGGCCCGGTGCACTTCGACGGCGACCCGCGCTGCTACGAGCGCCCCCAGCACGGCGTGATCAACGCCCTGCGCGCGCTCGGCGCCCGGATCGAGGACGGCGGCCGCGGCGCCTTCCCGCTGACGGTGCACGGCACCGGCTCGCTGGACGGCGGCCCGGTCGAGCTGGACGCCTCCTCCTCGTCCCAGTTCGTCTCCGCCCTGCTGCTCTCCGGCGCCCGGTACAACCACGGCATCGAGGTCCGCCACGTCGGCGGCCCGGTCCCGTCGCTGCCGCACATCCGGATGACCGTGGAGATGCTGCGGCTGGCCGGCGCCCAGGTCGACGCCCCCGAGGACGGCGGCGAGAAGGACGTCTGGCGGGTCACCCCGGGCGCCGTGATCGGCCGCGACCTGGTGGTCGAGCCGGACCTCTCCAACGCCGCGCCGTTCTTCGGCGCCGCGCTGGTCACCGGCGGCCGGGTCACCGTGCGGGACTGGCCCAAGCACACCTCCCAGCCCGGTGACCAGCTGCGCGAGATCTACACCCGGATGGGTGGCGCCTGCGAGTTCACCGACGAGGGCCTGCAGTTCACCGGCACCGGCCGGATCCACGGCATCGAGGCCGACCTGCACGACGTCGGCGAGCTCACCCCGGTGATCGCCGCCGTCGCCGCGCTCGCCGACTCCGAGTCCCACCTGTACGGCATCGCGCACCTGCGCCTGCACGAGACGGACCGGCTCGCCGCGCTCGCCAAGGAGATCAACGACCTGGGCGGCGACGTCACGGAGACCGAGGACGGTCTGCGGATCCGCCCGCGCCCGCTGCACGGGGGCGTCTTCCACACCTACGAGGACCACCGCCTCGCCACCGCCGCCGCCGTCCTCGGCCTCGCCGTCCCCGGCGTGGAGGTCGAGAACGTGGCCACCACCGCCAAGACCCTGCCCGACTTCCCGGGGATGTGGGCCGAACTGCTCGGCGAAGCGGCGGAAGCGACGGCGGGCGTCTGAGCGGAGACTGAGCACATGCGCCGCTACGGCAAGGACGCCGACGAGGACGACATCCGCAACCGCCCCGCCCGCCGGGGATCCCGGCCGCGGACCCGGATCCGGCCCAAGCACGAGGAGGCCGCCGAGGCGATGGTGCTGACCGTCGACCGCGGCCGGGTCACCTGCCTGGTCGACCCGGGGACGAAGCAGGAGCGCGAGGTCGTCGCCATGAAGGCCCGCGAGCTGGGCCGCAAGGGCGTCGTCGTCGGCGACATGGTCAACCTGGTCGGGGACCTCTCCGGGGACGCCGACACCCTGGCCCGGATCGTCCGGGTCGAGGAGCGCGGCTCGGTGCTGCGGCGCACGGCGGACGACGACGACCCGTACGAGCGGATCGTGGTCGCCAACGCCCAGCAGCTGGCGATCGTCACCGCCCTGGCCGACCCGGAGCCGCGCCCCCGGCTGATCGACCGCTGCCTGGTGGCGGCCTACGACGCGGGCATGGAGCCGCTGCTGGTGCTCACCAAGTCCGACCTCGCGCCGGCCTCGACGCTGCTGGACTCGTACGCCCCGCTGGGCATCACGTACGTGGTCACCCGCCGCGACGAGCTGGAGACCACCGGCGCCGAGGCCGTCCGCGAGCACCTGCGCGGGCTGTCCACGGTGTTCATCGGCCACTCGGGCGTCGGCAAGACCACCCTGGTCAACGCGCTCGTCCCGGACCGCCAGCGGCAGACCGGGCGCGTCAACGCGGTGACCGGCCGCGGCCGGCACACCACCGTCTCCGCCCTGGCGCTGCGGCTGCCCCCGCCGCCCGGCGCCAAGCCGGGCTCGAAGAAGGCGCTGAACCCCGGCTGGGTGATCGACACGCCCGGCTTCCGCTCCTTCGGCCTCTCGCACATCGACCCGTCCCGGGTCATCCTCGCCTTCCCCGACCTGGAGCCCGGCACCGTCGACTGCCCGCGCGCGTGCAGCCACGACGAGCCGGACTGCGCGCTGGACGCCTGGGTCGCCGAGGGCCACGCCGAGGCCGCCCGGCTCTACTCGCTGCGCCGGCTGCTGGCCAGCAAGGAGGGCGAGCTCGACTGAGCCCGGCCGGACCGGGCCCGTCCCCGGGTTCGGGGCCGGTGGCCCGTTCGAGGTGTCGGAGCGGGCTCACTTGGCGATCATAGGAAGGTCGGACCGTACCCGGTCCGACCCCCGATCGACAGGGAGGGCACGCGATGGCATGGGCCCTGGTGGTCCTGGCCGGCCTGCTGGAGACCGGCTTCGCGATCAACCTCAAGCTCAGCGAGGGTTTCACCAGGCTCTGGCCCACCATCAGCTTCTGCGTGTTCGCCCTCGGCAGCTTCGGCCTGCTCACCCTCTCGCTGAAGACCCTGCCGGTCGGCCCCGCCTACGCGGTGTGGACGGGCATCGGCGCGGCGGGCACCGCGATCTACGGCATGGTCTTCCTGGACGAGACCAGTTCGGTCCTCAAGCTGGTCTCGATCTCGCTGGTGATCGCCGGCGTCATCGGCCTCCAGCTCAGCGGCACGGCCCACTGAGCGGCTAGGGTTTCGGGCATGGCCGATTACCACGACGACCTCCGACTCGCCCATGTCCTCGCCGACTCGGCCGACTCGGTCACCCTGGAGCGCTTCCGCGCCCTCGACCTGAAGGTCGAGACCAAGCCCGACCTCACCCCGGTGAGCGACGCCGACAAGGCCGCCGAGGAGCTGGTGCGGAGCGTGCTCCAGCGCGCCCGCCCGCGCGACGCCGTCCTCGGCGAGGAGTTCGGCCTCCAGGGCTCGGGCCCGCGCCGCTGGGTGATCGACCCGATCGACGGCACCAAGAACTACATCCGCGGCGTCCCGGTCTGGGCCACCCTGATCGCCCTGCTGGAGGACGGCCCGGACGGCGTCGAGCGCCCGGTGGTCGGCATGGTCTCCGCCCCCGCGCTCCAGCGCCGCTGGTGGGCGGCCAAGGGCCTCGGGGCGTTCGGCGGCCGCAGCCTGGCCAAGGCCTCCCGGCTGCACGTCTCCGGCGTCTCCCGGATCGAGGACGCGTCCTTCTCCTACTCCTCGCTCACCGGCTGGGAGGAGCGCGGGCGCCTCGACCCGTTCCTGGACCTCACCCGCGCCTGCTGGCGCACCCGCGCCTACGGCGACTTCTGGTCCTACATGATGGTCGCCGAGGGCGCCGTCGACATCGCCGCCGAGCCCGAGCTGTCGCTGTGGGACATGGCGGCCAACTGCATCATCGTCGAGGAGGCCGGCGGCCGCTTCACCGGTCTGGACGGCGTCCCCGGCCCCGGCGGCGCCGACGCCGTCGCCTCCAACGGCCTGCTGCACGAGGAGGCCCTGCGCCGGCTGGGCGTCTGAGCCGGATCCTCGGGCCGAGGCGTGCGCGGGCCCCGGTGACCTGTGGGAGCAGGTCACCGGCTG
>NZ_JBHVEU010000187.1:0-16244 GCF_042802075.1 Kitasatospora sp. NPDC057518 | reverse complement strand
TCGCGGGTGTCAGCGCGAGCGGCGCGACAGCCGCTCGACGTCCAGCAGGACCACCGCGCGGGCCTCCAGCTTCAGCCAGCCGCGGCCGGCGAAGTCGGCGAGCGCCTTGTTGACCGTCTCTCGGGAGGCGCCGACCAGCTGGGCCAGCTCCTCCTGGGTGAGGTCGTGGGCGACGTGGATGCCCTCCTCGGACTGCACGCCGAACCGGCGGGAGAGGTCCAGCAGGGCCTTGGCGACGCGGCCGGGCACGTCGGAGAAGACCAGGTCGGACATCACGTCGTTGGTGCGGCGCAGGCGGCGGGCGATGGCCCGCAGCAGCGCGATGGAGACCTCGGGGCGGGCGTGCAGCCAGGGCTGGAGGTCGCCGTGGCCGAGGCCCAGCAGCTTGACCTCGGTCAGCGCGCTGGCGGTCGCGGTGCGCGGGCCCGGGTCGAACAGCGACAGCTCGCCGATCATCTCGCTGGGGCCGAGCACGGCGAGCATGTTCTCGCGGCCGTCCGGGGAGGCGCGGTGCAGCTTGACCTTGCCCTCCGCCACGACGTACAGCCGGTCGCCCGGGTCGCCCTCGTGGAACAGCGACTCCCCACGGGCGAGGGTGACCTCGGTCATGGAAGCGCGCAGCTCGCCGGCCTGTTCGTCGTCGAGTGCCGCGAAGAGTGCGGCGCGCCGCAGAACGTCGTCCACGTGCTTCCTCCTTCTCGGCCGTACGGCGGGTGGGCCGTCCGGCGCAAGTTCCGTTCAGTGTTCTGCATCACCAAGCATGGCGCATGTCGCTCCGATCATATGAGGAGGGGGTGTGTCGGGGTGTGCCGTGCGGGGCCATTCGTACCGGCGGACCACGGGTCGGGCCCGGGAACGGGAGGCCTCCGGCGGTTGTCGGTCGAACTCTTGTCCGTCCGACTCGAACAGGGAATCGCCCTCGCCGTGCGGGTGTCCGGTGCGCGGCACCGCGGACATATGTTTCACGGATAAATTACCTGTTAATCTTTTTGCATGGTCACCACCGCCCAGTTCCGCCAGGCACTTCGGGTCGGTCCGGCCGGGGACGGCTGGCACAAGCCCGCGCTCAGCGCCGTGGTCACCCTCGGCGCGCTCAACCTCACCCTGCTCGGCCTCGGCCGGCTCGACCTCGCCCTCTACACCTCGGCCGGCGGCCTGGGCGCGCTGTACGGGCACGGCCTGCCGTACCGGGCCCGGGCCCGGATGCTGGTCGGCGTGTTGCTCGGGACCGTGCTCAGCACCGGCGCCGCCCTCACCGCTGCCGCGCTGACCCGCGACGCCGCCGTCCTGGTCGCGGTCGCGGCGGTGCTCGCCGCCCTGCACAAGCTGTTCTGCGACGCCGCCCGGGTCGGCCCGCCCGGCAGTCTGATCATCACCTTCACCTCCTCCAGCTGCGCCTTCGTCCCGCAGCGGCTCGGCGAGGTCCCGCCACACCTGGCGCTCACCGCGCTCGGCGCCGCACTGGCCTGGCTGGTCTGCATGGCCCCGGCCCTGGTGCGCCCGTACGGGCCCGAGCGGATCGCCGCCGCCCGCGCCCTGGAGGCCGCGGCCCGGCTGCTGCGGAGCGATCCCGGCCGGCCGGATGCCGCCGCCCGTACCGCCCTGGTCGGCGCGGTCGAGGCGGCCCGGCAGAGCCTCGCGCTCTCCGCCCCGGCCCGGCGGCGCGCCCTCGGCGACGCGCCCGAGCGGCTGCTGGTCCGCGCGGAGGCCGCGCTCGCCGGACCGGCCCGGCCCGAGGACGCCGGGTGGTACCTCGACCGGGCTCGCGAACTCCGGCGCGGCCGTCCGCTGCCGTCGCCCGACCTCACCGAGGCGGAGGCGGCGGAGACGGAGGCCGCGGCCGCCCGCCGGCCCGGCCCCCGGCCACCGCTGCGGCGGGCGCTGCGACCGGGTTCGGCGCTGCTGCCGATCGCGCTGCGGGTCGCGGTCGGCTGCGCCGCCGCCGGGTGGCTCTCGCTGGCGCTCGGCGTCGGCCGGCCGTACTGGGCGGTGGTCACCGCCGCCTCGGTGTTCCAGGCCAACAGCACGCTGTCCTGGCAGCGCGCGCTGCAGCGGGTCCTGGGCAACCTGCTCGGTCTGCTGCTGTTCACCGCCGCGCTGCCCGTCGCCCACTCGGGCCCGGTGGCGCTGATCGGGCTCGGGCTGCTCTGCCAGTTCGGGGCCGAGGCGACGATCGCCCGCAGCTACTGGCTGGCGACGGTCTTCGTGACCCCGATGGCGCTGCTGATGACGGAGTTCGCGGGCCCGCAGCCGGCCGGGACGCTGGTCGCCGACCGCTGGCTGGACACCTGCGTCGGCGCGCTCACCGGCCTCGCGGCCTGCCTGCTGGTCACCAACCGCCGCACCGCCACCCGGCTGACCCACGCCCTGGCCGGAGCCGAGGCCGCCGGCCACCGGGCCCTGGCCGCCGTCTCCGCCGTCTCCGCCGCGAGCGCCCCGGAAGCGCGCGCCGCCCGCACCGGCCTCGCCGCCGCGCTGCTGGAACTGCGCGAGGCCACCGACACCGCCGCCGGCGAGTGGCGCCGCCCCGCCCTCCCGCACCAGCGCGCCGCCGCCACCGAGCAGCGGTCCCACCACCTGCTGGCCGCCCTGCTGGAACGCCGCGGCCGAGGGGACCAGCCGGACACGGCCTAGGATCGACAGGGTCGAAGCCGACCGGCAGGCCGCAGAACGGGAGCAGCACGCGTGGAGGACGTCGTCGCAGGTGTGCTGCGCCAGTGGGAGCGGGCCTACCCGGGGCTGGACACCGGTCCGATCGCCGTCCTCGGCCGGATCAACCGCTGCGCCGCCCTGCTCCAGCAGACCCCCGACCCGCTCACCCGGGCCGGCCTCACCCGCGCCGAGTTCGACATCCTCGGCGCGCTGCTCCGCCTCGACCGCGAACTGACCCCCACCCAGCTCGCCCGGGAGAGCTTCGCCTCCGGCGCGGCCGTCACCAAGCGGCTGCGGCTGCTGGAGGAGCGCGGCCTGGTCAGCCGCCGCACCGACGACCGGGACCGCCGGGTCGCCCACCTCGCGCTCACCGAGCAGGGCCGCACCCTGGTGGACGGGCTGATCCAGGAGCTGGTCGCCCACGACCGCGCCCTGCTGGCCGGCCTCACCCCCGCCGAGCAGGACCGGCTCGCCGAGGCCCTCAGCGGCCTGCTGAACAGCCTGGAGGGGACGATCGGCCGCACCCCGGGCTGAGCCGACGGGCCCCGGCTGCCGGCTCGACGGACTCCGACGAAGCGTCAACGGCGCTGCTCCGGTGGGAACGTATGCTCGCGGTGCGGTGTACGGGGGCGCGTCGGGTACGAAGCGGGCTCCGTACGTCGCGTGCGGCGTGTCGAGTCGTCTACCGGGAGCTCCCCTTGGGCCACAGCGCGGACCGAACCGGCGGCGATCGTCTCCGGCCGAAGCGCCCGGGCGGCTCGGCCGACCCCCTCACGCGGCTCACCCGGGGCATCGTGGTCATGACCGCCGTCGGCTTCTGTGCCGCCTCGGCGGTGGCCACGGTCCGCAACCACGACGGTCTGGCCTACCAACTGCCCGCCGTCGCCCTCCTGTTGGTCCTGCTCGGCTTCCAGATCGGGCACGCCGGCCCGTGGCGCCTGGCGCGGCGCTGGTGGCCGTGGAGCCTGGTCGCCCACGGGGTGCTCACCTACCTGCCCTTCCTGCTCCTCGACGGGACGTGGGTCGGCATCCCCGGTTCGTTCGCCGGATCGGTGCTGCTGACCGTCGCGGCGCCGCGCTCCTGGGCGCTGGCCGCCGCGCTGGTGGTCGCCCAGTACCCGCTCTGCGCGGCGCTGGGCGGGAACACCGGCCAGTGCGTCAACGCGTCGGTGTCCGTCGTCGTGGGTGGCATCGTGGTGTACGGGGTGGCCCGACTCGCCGACCTGATCGCCGAGTTGCGGGCGGCCCGGACCGAGCTGGCCGAGCTCGCGGTGGACCGGGAGCGGCTGCGCTTCGCGCGCGACCTGCACGACCTGCTCGGCTCCAGCCTCTCGGTGGCGGCGCTGAAGTGCCAGCTCGTCGAGCGGCTGGCCGCGGAGCACCCGGAGCGGGCCCGCGCGGAGCTCGCCGAGGTGCTGGCGCTGGTGCGGCAGGCGATGGCGGACACCCGCCGGCTCTCCAGCGGCGACGTCCGGATGTCCCTGGCGCGGGAGGCGCGTTCGGCGGTCGCGGCGCTGCGGGCAGCCGGGATCGAGGTCGAGGCCGACCTGGACTGCGAGGGGCTGCGGCCCGAACTCGACGCGGTGCTGGCCACCGTGCTGCGCGAGGCGGTCACCAACCTGCTCCGGCACAGCGCGGCCCGGCGCTGCGGGATCCGGGCCGGCCGGGACGGCCTCGGCACGGTGCGTCTGGTGGTCTCCAACGACGGCGTTCCGGACGAAACCGGCTACGTGCCAGGCGAGTTGGGCGAAGGTCCGGACGAACCCGGCGGCGTAGCGCGCGAACCGGGCGGCGGGCGCGGCATCGGGAACCTCACCGAGCGGCTGCGGTCGGTCGGCGGCCGGCTGACCGCCGAGCGGGACGGAGCGGGCTGGTTCCACCTCGCGGCCGTCGTCGAGGCCGCGCCCGCCCGGTCGGCCGCCCGCGCCGCCTGACCGCGGTCCGCCTGCCCGGTACGGCGGACAGGTCCACGCGGCCCGGTCATTCGCGCATCCCCATCGCCTCGGTCGGCTCCCGCCGCAGCGCCAGCCAGGTGGTCAGCAGGACGGTGCCCGCCCCCAGCAGCGCCGCCCCGCCCAGCACCGTGGCCACCCAACTCCCGGGCGGCGCAGGCCAGGCCGGGCCGCCGAGCGCCAGGCCGACCGGGACCAGGACGGCGGCGGTGACCGCCGCGCCGAGGAGGAGCGCCACGGCGACCGTGATCCCGCCCTCCCAGGCCATCATCCGCAGCACCTGGCGGCGCGTGGTCCCCACCATCCGCAGCAGCGCGAACTCGCGCAGCCGTTCGGACGTGGCCATCACCATGGTGTTGACGACGGAGATGGCGGTGAACAGGCTGATGACGCCGAGCAGCAGCCGGGCCACCGCGGTGGCCGCCTCCTGCTGGTGCCGGCGTGCCGCGTCGTAGTCGGCCCGGTCGCTGATCCGGGCCATCGGGTAGGCCGGGGTGAGCCCCTGGAGTTCCCGGGTCACCTGCCCGGGGTCGGCGCCGGGGGCGGTGCGGACCAGTACGGTCGCCGCGAGCAGGTCCGGCAGGTGGGCGGCGGCGAATCCGGTGGGCAGCAACGCGTCGGCGAAGTGGTCCTCGCGCTCGTAGACGGCCGCCACCGTGGCGGTGCTGTCGCTGCCGTCATCCCAGCGGATCCGGACCGGGGCGCCGACGCCGACCTTGAGGCGGGAGGCCGTCCGCTGCCCCAGGGCGATGCTCTCGCCGCGCAGCCGGTCCAGCGAGCCGGCCGTCACCCCGGGGTCGAGCAGCTGTTCCAGCCCCTGCGGGTCCACGATCCGGGCGTCCGCCCCGGCGACGCCGCCGCCGTCCGCC
This sequence comes from Kitasatospora sp. NPDC057518, assembly GCF_042802075.1. Lineage (NCBI taxonomy): Bacteria > Bacillati > Actinomycetota > Actinomycetes > Kitasatosporales > Streptomycetaceae > Kitasatospora > Kitasatospora sp. NPDC057518. The sequence continues at coordinate 10,771 of NZ_JBHVEU010000187.1, read as the reverse complement.
GCGGAGCCCGAGGACACCATGACGAAGCCGGGGACCAGGCCGCCGGCCGCCGCGACGCCGGGCAACCCGCGGACGGCTTCCGTGAATTCCGTGGGCAGTCCGATGCCCCTCGCCTGGGCCACGTGGTCGGCCAGCAGCCGCCGGCCCTCCTCGGCGGCGCCGGCCTGCGCCTTGACGACCGGGACGAGCAGCATGCTGCCGTTGAAGGCCACCGCCAGCACCAGCGGGGTGACGGCGGCCGCGAAGCGGCGGGGCTGGGCCCGCAGGGAGGCGGAGGCGAGGAACCCGGCGACCGGGAAGAGCAGGCCCACCGGCCCGCCGATCACCACACCGGCGACCCGGCCGATCAGCGGCCCGAGCAGGGCCACCCCGAGCAGCAGCGGCACCACCATGCCCTCGGCCGTACCGGCCCCGTCGCGGCCGCCCGTCGAGTGGGCCAGCACCACGCCGCAGACGGCGAGCGTCGCCAGCCCGAGGCAGGCACGGAGCCGGCCGATCCGCGGCGGCGGCGCCGAGGCGTCGCGCAGCGCCCGGGTGGGTTCGACCCGGGAGGCCCGGCGCGCGGCGGCCCGGACGGCCAGCTGGGCGGTGACGACGGTGCCGCCGAGGACGGCCAGTGGGGCGGTCGGCCCGATGTGCAGCGGCACGTCCGGGCCGACCACCCCGCGGTCGACCAGTACGCCCCGCAGCAGTGCGGCGAGGCCGGTCCCGGCCGGGAGGCCGACGACCGCGGCCGCGAGGGTCAGCAGCAGCGTCTCCAGCGCGATCATCCGCCGCACCTGCCCGGTGGTGGCGCCGACCGCCCGCAGCAGGGCCATCTCGCGCAGCCGCTGCTGGACGGAGAGTGCGAGCGCCCCGGCCACCACGAAGGTCGAGACGAGCAGCGACAGGACGCCCATCGTCCCGGCGAGCGAGGAGAGGCCGTCCCCGGGCCCGGACGTGCCGGTGAGCTCCAGTTCGCCGCGCTCGTCGCCGGTGTGCACCCGGGGCCCGGACCAGTCCGCCTCGCCGTCGCGGGCCCGTGCCTCGGCGAGCGCCCGCCGGGCCTGCCCGGCCAGCGCCCGCAGGTCGGTCCCCTCCGTGACGGTGATGCCGATCGCGTCCGCGCCGGTCGTCGTCCCGGCGAGCCGGGCGGCCTGCCCGGGGCTGAAGAAGAGCGCGCTCTGGCGGGACAACTCCCTTGGCGGCGCGGCCAGTCCGGACACGGTGTAGTCGCGCGGCGCCCCGGTGGTGGCCAGCCGTACGGTGCCGCCGGGCGCGACCCCGGCGCGGGCGGCCGTCGCGGTGTCGAGGACCACCTCGTCCGGTCCGGCCGGGGCGCGGCCGGAGGCCAGCCGGAACGGGGCGAGGGCGGCGCTCGTCCAGGAGTGCCCGAGCGAGGGGCCGCCCTGCGGTCCGGACAGGACCTGCCCGTCGGCGGTGGCCACGGCCGCCGGGAAGGAGAGCTCGGGGAGGGCGGCCGAGACGCCGGGCAGTTCGGCGAGTGCGCCGGTCAGCGGTCCGGCGTCCGGGATGCGATGGCCGTGGCCGATCACGAGCGGGGCCGCGGCGTACCGTTCGGTCGGCGTGCCCGCGCGCAGGCCGGACTCCAGCAGGACCCCGCAGGCGGTGGTCAGGACCAGGGCGCAGAGGAGCGCGGTGAAGCCTCCGGCGAAGCCCGCCTTCCGGGCCCGTACCGTCCGCCAGGCCAGCTTCCACACGTGGCTCAGCCCCCCGCCGGTACGCCCTCGATGACATCGCGAGCCTAGCTCCGGGCGCTTCGGACGGAATTCCCTTCGTCGACGAAGGAAGGCCTCGGTGAGCCGCGCCGTGGGCCGTCCACGGCCGGATCCATGGGAAACGCACGGTCCGTCGCCCCGTCGACCCGTGGATCCGGTGACCCGACGCCTCCGGGTCGGCGGATCACCGGGAACGATCCGGACCCACTGTCGGCAGCCAGCCCATCTCCTCGGCGATCCGGATCGCGTCGACCCGGCCGCGGCCCCCGGTCTTGGCCACCGCGGCGGCCAGGTGGTTGCGCGCGGTGCCCGTCGAGACGAACAGCCGGGCGGCGATCTCGCTGACGGAGTCCCCCCGCGCCGCGAGCCGCAGGACCTCCGACTCCCGGGGCGTCAGCGGGTTCTCCCGGGTGTCCAGGGCGGCCAGCGCCAGCTCCGGGTCGACGACGCGCTCACCGGCGGCCACCTTGCGGATCGCCGCGGCCAGCTCCCGGGCCGGGGCGTCCTTCCCGAGGAACCCGAGCGCACGGGCGGAGAGCGCGGCGCGCAGGTGGGCGGGTCGCACCAGTCCGGTGAGGACCAGCGTCCGGCAGCCGGGGAGCTTCTCGTACAGTTCGGCGGCCGCCCGCAGCCCGTCCAGTCCGGGCAGGTCGATGTCGAGCACCGCGACGTCCGGGCGCACCTCCAGGGCGGTCGGCACCACCTGGTCCCCGCGCTCCACGTCGGCGACGACCTCCAGGTCCTCCTCGTACGCGAGGAGGGCCATCAGCGCGCCGCGCACCATGCTCATGTCCTCTGCCAGCAGGACCCTGATCATCCGCACACTCCCCCTGTCAGGTGACGGCCACGGGCGGAGTTCATTAGACAACAGGCCTTGCCAGGGCGGGTTTCCGTGCTTGATCGGCCCCGAGCGGTCCTCCGGTCGGCGTAGCCTTCGTGCATGGCAGAGAGCAAGGTCCGGAAGGCCGCGGCGAAGAAGCCGGTGGCGAGGACGGCGGCGGTGAAGACGGCGGCGGTGAAGCCGAGGAAGCCGGAATCGCACCTGGCGATGGTGCGGCGGGCCCGGCGGATCAACCGCGAGCTGGCGGAGCTGTACCCGTACGCGCACCCGGAGCTGGACTTCGAGAACCCCTTCCAACTGCTGGTGGCCACCGTGCTGTCGGCGCAGACCACCGACCTCCGGGTGAACCAGACCACCCCGGCGCTGTTCGCGAAGTACCCGACGCCGGAGGACATGGCGGCGGCGAACCCGGAGGAGCTGGAGGAGGTCATCCGCCCGACCGGATTCTTCCGGAACAAGGCGAAGTCGCTCATCGGCCTGTCGATAGCGCTGCGCGACGAGTTCGGCGGCGAGGTCCCCGGTCGGCTGGCCGACCTGGTGACCCTGCCCGGCGTCGGCCGCAAGACCGCCAACGTCGTCCTCGGCAACGCCTTCGGGGTCCCCGGCATCACCGTGGACACCCACTTCGGGCGGCTGGCCCGCCGGTTCGCCTGGACCACCGAGGACGACCCGGTGAAGGTCGAGGCGGCCGTCGCCGAGATCTTCCCGAAGTCGGAGTGGACGATGCTCTCGCACCGGGTGGTCTTCCACGGCCGCCGGATCTGCCACTCCCAGAAGCCCGCCTGCGGCGCCTGCCCGATCGCGCCGCTCTGCCCCTCGTACGGCGAGGGGGAGACCGACCCGGAGAAGGCACGCAAGCTGTTGAAGTACGAGATGGGCGGCCAGCCCGGGCAGCGGCTGCGGCCGCCGGCCGACTTCCCCGGGGAGGCGGCCGCCCGTGCGGACGCCGCCGTCCACCACGGACAGGTCGCGGACCTGGCGGTGGACGCGTGAGCGGGCGGTGCGGGCACCCCGGGCCGGAGGCCGGGGGAGTCGCGCGGGGCATCGAGCTGGACGGGCTGCCGGCCTGGCTGGAGCCGGTCCGGGAGGCGGCCGAGCGGGTGATGCCGGAGCAGCTGAGCCGGTTCCTGCCGCCGGCCGAGGGCGGCCGTCCGGCGGCCGTGCTGATGCTGTTCGGCGAGGGGCCGCAGGGCCCGGACCTGCTGCTGATCGAGCGGGCCCGCTCGCTGCGCTCGCACGCCGGGCAGCCGTCCTTCCCGGGCGGCGCGCTGGATCCGGAGGACGGCGACCCGAACGGCCCGGGCCCGATCGCGGCGGCGCTGCGCGAGGCCTGGGAGGAGACCGGCCTGGACCCGGCCGGGGTGCAGGTGTTCGCGGAGCTGCCCCGGCTGTACATCCCGGTGAGCAGCTTCGTGGTGACCCCGGTGCTCGGCTGGTGGCGCGAGGAGTCGCCGGTGCGCCCGGTGGACGCGGCGGAGACCGGCGCGGTGTTCCGGGTCACCGTCGCGGAGCTGGCGGACCCGGAGAACCGGGTGCGGCTGCGCCATCCGTCCGGGCACGTCGGGCCCGCCTTCGCGGTCGCCGGGCGGCTGGTCTGGGGCTTCACCGCCGGGGTGATCGACCGGGTGCTGCACCACAGCGGCCTGGAGCTGCCCTGGGACCCGTCCAAGGTCGTCGACCTGTCGGACGAGGCGCTGGCCCTGGTCCAGGGCGACCTCGAACACTCCCGGGTGCTGCCGGGCGGCGACGCCGACGCTTCGTGACGGGCCGCCGGCGCGTCCGGCGCGCGGGCCGTGGGAGGGTGTCCGAGTGAACGTCCTGGATGTGCTGCTGATCGCCGCGGCCGTGGCATTCGCCGTGTCGGGCTACCGGCAGGGCTTCGTGGTCGGCGTGCTCTCACTGGTCGGCTTCCTCGGCGGCGGCCTGCTCGCCGTCGAGCTGCTGCCGCTGCTGCTGCTCGACCACATCGGCCCCGGCACGACGGCCTCGGTGGTGGCCGTGGTGGTGGTGATCGTCCTCGCCGCGATCGGCCAGGCGGTCACCGCGCACTTCGGCTGGAAGCTGCGCGGGCACATCGGGCGCCGTCCGGCCCGGGTGCTGGACGCGAGCGGCGGCGCGGTGGTGAACGTCGTCTCGATGCTGCTGGTGGCCTGGCTGATCGGTTCGGCGCTGGCCGGGGCGTCGCTCCCGACGGTCTCCAAGCAGGTCCGGTCCTCGGCGGTCCTCGGCGGGGTGCAGAACGCCCTGCCCGACGACGCGCCGAACTGGTTCTCGGACTTCTCCAAGGTGCTCGCCCGCAACGGCTTCCCGCAGGTCTTCAACCCCTTCGAGCACGAGCCGATCACCCAGGTCGACAGCCCCGACCCCGCGCTGGCCGGCAGCCCGGCGGTGGCGCGGGCCCGGCAGAGCCTGGTCAAGGTGGTCGGCACGGCGACCTCCTGCGGCAAGACCCTGGAGGGCAGCGGCTTCGTCTTCGCCCCGCACCGGGTGATGACCAACGCCCACGTGGTCGGCGGGGTCAACGAGCCGACCGTGCAGATCGGCGGTGTCGGCCAGCTGTACGACGCGACGGTGGTCCGCTACGACTGGCAGCGCGACATCGCCGTCCTGGACGTGCCCAAGCTGAACGCGCCCCCGCTGGCCTTCGCGGGCGAGGCCAGGACCAACGACAGCGCGATCGTGGCCGGCTTCCCGGAGAACGGCGCCTTCAACGTCCAGCCGGCCCGCATCCGCGGCCGGATCCAGGCCAACGGCCCGGACATCTACCACCGCGGCCAGGTGGTCCGCGACGTCTACTCGGTGCGTTCGCTGGTCCGGCAGGGCAACAGCGGCGGACCGCTGCTCACCCCGGACGGCGAGGTGTACGGCGTGGTCTTCGCCAAGTCCCTGGACAGCGCGGACACCGGCTACGTGCTGACCGCGGCCGAGGTGCGCGAGGACGCCGTGCAGGGCGGCGCCGCGACCGCCCGGGTGGACACCCAGGGCTGCGCGCTCTGACCGGGGGCCGGAGCCCGGGGGAGTCGCGCCGGGCCGGAGCGGCCGATATCCGTCGCTCCGTCAGACGGCCCTGGTAGCCTCGGCCGCGCTCACCCGTTCGGCTCAACCGGGCGCCGTCCCGGGGTGGGCCCGACAGGAGGTCGTGGCAGTCCGATGATGGGTCACTCGCACGCGGTGAGCGGGGCGATGCTGTACGCGGCCTCGGCCCCCTTCCTGCCCCCGCTGCTGCTGCACACCACCCTGCAGCCCGCGGACATACTGATGGGCACGGTGCTGTGCGCGGGCGCGGCCCTGCTGCCGGACCTCGACCACCACGACGGCTCGATCGCCAACTTCCTCGGTCCGGTCTCCAAGATGCTCTGCCGCTTCGTGGCCTGGATCTCCGGCGGCCACCGGCACGCCACCCACTCGCTGCTGTTCGTCGCGCTGATGGGCGCTGGCACCTGGGCCGGGGTCACCTACCTGGGCCGCTACTTCACCCTCGGGCTGACCTTCTTCCTGCTGGCGCTCGCGATCCGGGCACTGCGGCTCTGCCCGCCGGGCGACGGCCCGGAGGCGTGGATCACCGTCATCGGCCTGGCCGCGCTCGGCACCTTCGGGATGAACACCTGGATGCCCAACTCGCCCGGCTGGCTGCCGTACGCGGTGGCCCTGGGCACGCTGGCGCACCTGCTCGGCGACTGCCTGACCAAGAAGGGCGCGCCGCTGCTCTGGCCGCACAAGGAGCGCTACGAGGTCGTGCTGATCAAGCGCAGCGGGAACAGCGTCGAGACCAAGGTGCTGGTGCCGATCATGTCGGTGGCGACCTTCGTCCTGCTCTGGTTCACCGCGCTGTCGCCGACGATCGTGAACTGAGGCGACGGTGTCTGTGACGACGGTGAACTGAACGGGCCTGTCGGGCCTGTCGGGCCTGTCGGGCCTGTCGGGCCCGCCGGGCGCTTCCGGCGCCCGGCGCACCGGCCGATGGTGGACGCGGCGCGAGGCCTCAGGTCTCGCGCCGCAGTCGTGCGCCCACCCAGCGGGCGCGCCGGCCGAGGATGCGGGGGATGCCGAGCTGCCGCCGCTCCGTGCGCTGACGGCCGTCGGGGCCGTCGAAACCGAGGTCGTCCGCCCGGTCGGGCCGGTGGGCGGAGCGCTGGGGGCTGTTGTGACGTCGGCCGCGCGGGGCGCCGCCGCTTTCGGGCATCCAACTCATACCGGAAGGGATGCCCCTGGGCCGGTGGAGATAACCGCCTGGGCCTCGCCGAAATTGGCCTATGCGGTTGTCATATGAGCGTAAAGATAGGGGAGTTGGGGCCGAGAGCCCGTCCCGTGGACCGCACGTACGGTCGCGTCCCCGCCCGGTGCGACCGTGCCCTTCCGTACGGCCGTGCCCCCGGTTCGTGCGGCCGTACCGGGCGGGACCGTACCGGGTCACTCCTTGTGGCGGCCGATCCAGTCCAGCAGCTCGGCGGTGAACTCCTCCGGCGCCTCCTCGTGCGGGAAGTGCCCGACCCCCGGCAGCAGCCGCCAGCGGTACGGCGCCGCGACGTACTCGCCGCCGCCGAGCGCGGTGTGCGACAGCAGCACCGGGTCCGCGGCGCCCTGGACGTGCAGGGTCGGCGCGGTGATCGGCTTCTTCATCCGCCGGGCGAACTGGATGCCGTCCGGCCGGGCCATCGAGCGCAGCAGCCAGCGGTACGGCTCGATCGAGCAGTGGGCGGTGCTGGGGATCTGGATCGCCTGCCGGTACGCGTGCAGCGCGGCCTCGTCCAGGCCGTTCGGACCGGTCCAGGAGGTCAGGTAGCGGCCGACCAGCTCGGCGTCGTCGGCCACCAGGCGGCGTTCCGGTATCCACGGCCGCTGGAAGCCCAGCACGTGGTCGAAGGCGGCGAACTGCCGGCGGTCGGTCAGCAGCGCGCGGCGCAGGTCCCGCGGGTGCGCGGCGGAGACCACGGTGAGGCTCTGGATGACGGACGGCCGCATCACCGCCGCCACCCAGGCCAGGGTGCCGCCGGAGGCGTGCCCGACCAGGTGCGCCCGGCGCTCGCCGAGCGAGCGGATCACCCCGGTGATGTCCAGGGCGAGGTTGCCCGGGTCGTACCCCCGCGGGGTGCGGTCGCTGCCGCCTATGCCGCGCAGGTCGAGCGCCACCGCCCGGTAGCCGGCCTCGGCGAGCGCGGTCAGCTGGTGGCGCCAGGCCCACCAGTACTCGGGCCAGCCGTGCACCAGCAGCACCAGCGGGCCGGAGCCCAGCTCGGCGATGTGGAAGCGGGCGCCGTTGGCCGCGAGGTCGCGGTGCGTCCACGGGCCGGGCTGCCGGACGTTCCAGGCCTCGCCGCTCTCCGCCGAGGTCCCGGCGGAGAGCGGACTGTTGTCCTCGGGGCCGGTGTCCTCGGGGCCGGTGTCCTCGGAGGCGGCGCCGGGGCCGCCGGGGCCTTCGGGGCCTTCGGGAGTGAGCCCGGCGCCGGAGTCAGGACCGGAGTCGGGGCCGGAGTCGGCGGACGGCTGCGCGGGCACGGGCGTCTGGTCAAGCGGCATACCGAGAGCGTGTCACATCCGCGCGTCGGACACGTGCCCGGCACTCGTTGTCGGCCGGTCCGGCGCCCGTCGACGCGGCGCCGTCCGCCCCCTGCCGTTGCCCTGCTGCTGCCCTGGCGTCCTCCTGCCGCAGCCCCGGCGGCGCCTGGTCGGTGACGGGGCGCCGGTTACCGGGTGCCGGTTGTGGGACGCCGGTTTACGGGATGCGGCCGAAGGCCCGGTCGATCTCCTCCTGGGTGGCCGGGCGCGGCCGGGCGTTCTTCAGCACGTCGGCGGTCTTCTGGGCGCCCTCGATGGTGCGCACCGGCTTCTCGATCTTCTTGAACGAGCGCCAGGCCAGCATCCCGAGCAGTACCGCGAGCAGCAGGTAGGCGCCCGCCACGATCAGGAAGGACCAGCCCAGCGACAGGCCCAGCGCGTGGATGCCGAAGGCCGCCGCGGCGCTCAGCATCGGGATGGAGAACAGCGCCACCACGCCGGCGACGATCAGCGAGACGCCGCCCGAGACGCCGCGCTTGACGTCCGCCCGGATCTCGGACTTGGCGAGCGCGATCTCGTCGTGGACCAGCGCGGACAGGTCGGCGGTGGCCGCCGCGAACAGCTGCCCCACCGAACGCTCGCCCTCGTAGGGCGCCCGGCCGTTGCTGGACGGGTCTGCGGCTCCTGCGGGCATCAGCGGTTCTCCTCTGCGGCTGTACGGCGTGACGCCGCCGCGGGTGTGCGGTTCCGGGGGCCGGTGGGGGGTCCGGAGGCGTCTGTGGGTTGTCGACAGCTCAGAATCATGCCCCTACCGGTCAGTCGGACACCACTCCGGGGCCCCGCCGGAGGGACGTGTCCCGGCGGCCGGGGCGCTCCGGAGGCCTCCCGGAGGGGTTTGCGGGGCGCTTTTCCGGAGGGGTTCTCCAGGGGGCTCCCAGGTGCCTCAGCCGGGCTGGCCGGGCCGGTCCCGGGGGCCGGGGGAGGGGTCCTGCCCCTCGTCGGTCGTCGGGCGGGCCGCCTCGCCGACCCGTGCCCGCCAGGCCGGGTCGTCCTCCTGGTAGACGTCCGGGACACCGTCCCCGTCCAGGTCCCGGTCCTCCTCCTCGCACAGCTCGCGGTAGTGCCGGTTGCGCAGCTTCAGCAGGACCGTGGCGACCGCCGCGGCGAGCACCGAGCCGACCAGCACGGCGGTCTTGGCCCGGGCGGCGAGCGCCGGGTCGTCCGGGAAGGCCAGTTCGCTGATCAGCAGCGAGACGGTGAAACCTATGCCCGCGAGCACCGAGACCGCGACCATGTCGGCCCACTTGAGCCGCGGGTTCAGCTCGGCCCTGGTGAACCGGGCGGTCAGCCAGGCGCCGCCCAGCACGCCCACGGACTTGCCGACCAGCAGGCCGATCACGATGCCGAGCGGTGCGGCCTGGGTGAACACCTCGCGCAGCTTCGGACCGGAGACGGCCACGCCGGCCGAGAACAGGGCGAACACCGGGACGGCCAGGCCGGCCGAGAACGGGCGGACCAGGTGCTCGATGTGCTCGCCGGGGGAGTGCTGCTCGTCGCCCTCCCGGTGGCAGCGCAGCATCAGGCCCATCGCGACGCCCGCCACCGTGGCGTGGATGCCGCTCTCGTGCATCAGCGCCCAGTTCACGACGGCCAGCGGCACGAAGAGGTACCAGCCGTGGACGCCGCGCCGGTGCAGGAACCAGAACAGCACCAGCCCGGCGAAGGCGAGGCCGAGCGCCCAGAACTTGATGCCGTGGCTGTAGAAGATCGCGATGATCAGGATCGCGATCAGGTCGTCGACGACCGCCAGGGTGAGCAGGAAGGCGCGCAGCGCGGACGGCAGGTGGCTGCCGACCACGGCCAGCACGCCGAGTGCGAAGGCGATGTCGGTGGCGGTCGGGATCGCCCAGCCGCCGGGGTGCCCGCCGGGGCCGGAGTTCACCAGGGCGAAGAGGATCGCGGGCAGCGCCACCCCGCAGACGGCGGCGACCACGGGCAGCAGCGCGGCACTGGGCGTGCGCAGCTCACCCGCGACGAACTCGCGCTTGAGCTCGATCCCGGCGACGAAGAAGAAGATCGTCAGCAGGCCGTCCTTGGCCCAGGTGGCCAGGGAGAGGTCGAGGTGGAGCGGGGCGGAGGGGCCGACGGTGTAGTCGAGCACGCTCTGGTAGGCCTGCGGCCAGACGTTGGCCCAGATCAGCGCGATGACGGCGGCGCCCAGCAGCAGCATGCCGCCGACCGTCTCGGTGCGCAGGGCGTCGGTGATGAAGGTGCGCTCGGGCAGTGACAGCCGGCCGAGGAACTGCCGGCGGCGGTTCGTCGGCTCGTGGACGGGCGGCTGGTCGGTCACGGGGACCTCCTGGGGCTGGGAGCGGCAACGGATGCACGGGTGGTGCAGTTGCCGACCAGACTTCCCGGCGCGCCCTGTGACGCCCGCGACTCCCGTCAGGGATCTTGATGCGTCCTTAATAGTCTAGCGGGACGTTTGGGTGACATCCGGATTGTCCTATCCAAGGACTTAAGCCCTACGGGCCGGTTCTGCACTCCGGAGGAGCAGCGACCCGGCACCCGAACGGCCGCTCTGTACCCGAACGGGTGCGGAAGCGGCGGTTGACGGAACGACCGGCGGAACGACCGGCGAGACGGCCGACGAGACGGTTGTCGTACGGCTGACGAAACGGATGGCGAAACGGCTGTGCCCCGGACGGTGATCACC
>NZ_JBHVEU010000186.1:0-16259 GCF_042802075.1 Kitasatospora sp. NPDC057518 | reverse complement strand
GTTTCGGCACTCGGTCCGGGCGTCAGGCCTGGACCGCGCCACGGCGGTTGCGCACCAGGACGGTGGCGCTGCCGCCGACCAGCAGCAGACCGGCCGCGGTGGCCAGCAGCGGGACCACCGGGGTGTCCGCACCGGTGGCGGCCAGCGAGCCGCCGCCCGTACCGCTCAGGCCGCCGGTGGTCAGCGAGGCCCCGCCGGAGGTACCGCTGCCGGCGCCCTGGCCGCCGCCGGCCGCGGAACCGCCGCCGGCACTGCCGTTGCCGTTGCCGGAGGAGCCGGCCGGCGGCAGCTTGGCGTCCTTGTCGAAGGCGAGGGTGGCGCTGACCGGGTCCAGGGCCGTACCGGCCGGGTAGTTGGAGAAGGCCGGCACCCCCTCGGCGGTGAGCGTGGCCGGCACGCCGGAGAGCGTCACCACGCCGCCGACCGGCTTCAGGGCGGAGGCCGGGACGTCCAGCCGGGCGATCCTGACACCGCTCAGCGAGGTCGAACCGCCGTCCTGGGACTTGCCGTTGACGTCGGCGGTCAGGAAGGCGCCGTCCCGGTCGATGGTCAGGCCCAGCTTGGAGAGCGTGGTGTCCAGCGCCCAGCCGTCCTTGCCCGGGTGGCCGAGGAAGCGGACCGAGCCGTTGAAGGCGGCGCTCAGGGAGTGGTCGGTGGTGTTGTAGGCACCGGTGGCACCGCCGAAGCGGTAGTCGGCCGCGCCGCCGCCGAACTCGACCTTCCCGGCGGCCATCGGGGACTCCAGGTACGTGCGGAAGCTCTCCTTGACCTTCCAGTCCAGCGTCCCGTTCACCACCGGCAGGGTGGCCGGGGCCGTGCCGGGGCCCCCGCTCGCGGACGGGGAGGCGGTGGCGCCGGGCGCCTGGGTGGCCGACGGCGAGGAGCCGGCCGAGGGGGTGCCGGACGACGGGGCCGCGGTCGGCGTGCCGGTGGCCGTGGCGGTGGGGCTCGCGCTCGGGCTGCCGGTGGGGCCGCCGGTCGGGCCCGTGCTCGGCGAGGAGGTGGCGGACGGCGTGGCGGTGGCCGTCGCGGTCGGCGGCACGGTCGGCGGGGTCGTGGCCGGGCTCTGCTTCAGCAGCAGCGACAGCGGGTCCATGTCCGCCCCCGCCGGGTAGAAGCCGGCGAAGGCCCGGGCGCCCTGCTCGGTCAGCTTGGCCGCGGCGGGCGTCCCGTTGGTGGTGTCCCGCGCGACGGTGAACGTCACCAGCGGCACGTCGTCCCGGCGGGTGACGTCGGCGGCGCCCACCGACTCCTTGGAGGCGGTGTCGGCGGTCAGCGTGCCGGTGGTGCCGGAGGTGGTGATCCGCAGGTCGCTGAGCGCGACGTCCAGCGCGCCGTGGTGGGCGGTGAAGTGCACGCCGCCGGTGAAGGAGGAGCTGAGCGCGTGCGTGGTGAGGTCGTACGCCGCGTTCGCCAGGCCGAAGTGGAAGGTGCCGTCGGCGTTGCGGGTCGCGCCGCCGGTCAGCTCGATCGCGCCGCCCTGGGAGGCCGGGCCCTCGATGTAGCTGCGGAAGCCGGCCTTCACGCCCCAGTCCAGCGCTCCGGTGTCGTACGTGACGCTGCTCGGGCCGCCCGCGCCGAAGGCCAGTGCGGGGGCGCCGAGGGCGGTCAGGCCGAGGCCGGCGGTGGCGGCCGCGAGGGCGGCCAGCCGGGTGCGGTTGCGGGACATGCTGGGTACTCCGTTCGGATGGGGGGAGGGAGCGGGGGGACGCTCCCGGAGGGGTCAGGCCGCGTCGTCGGCGTCGGGCCCGGTGGCGGGGGCCCCGGCCGCGGCGGCCGCCCGGCGGCGGCGGACGAGCAGGCCGCCGGTGGTGGCGAGGGCCGCCACCAGCACCGCGCCGCCGACCACGGCCGGCACCGGGACGCCGTCCGCGGAGGACGCGGCGACGGGCACGGCGGCCGGGGAGGCGGGCGGGCTCGCGACGGCGCCCGGCGGGGTGGCCGGGGCGCTGCCGAGGTCGGGCAGCGGGGGCAGCGCGGCGGCCGGGTCGAGGGCGACGGCGAAGCTCAGCGGGTCCATCGCGGTGCCCGCCGGGTACAGGCCGCCGAAGGCCTCGGCGCCGCCCTCGGCGAGGGTGAGCGGCAGTTCCACGGCCGTCAGCAGGCCGCCCTCGGCCTTGAGGCCGGCCGGGTCGAAGGTCGCCAGCTCGACGCCGGGGAGCTGCCGGGTGCCGCCGTCCGGGGTCCGGCCGGAGACGTCGGCGAGCAGTCGGCCCTGGCCGCCGGAGACGCTGACGCCCGGGTTGGCGAGGGTGAGGTCCAGGCCGTAGCCGTCGCCGGCGCGCATGCCGGTGAAGCGGACGGTGCCGGTGAAGGCGGCGGTCAGCTCGCCGGTCGCCGGGTCGTACGCGCCCTTGGCCGGGGTCCAGCGGAAGAACGCGCCGCCGTCGGCCGCGCCGCCGCCGAGCTCCCAACGGCCTTGGGCGATCGCGCCGGTGACGTAGTCGCGGAAGGTGCGGCGCACGCCCCAGTCGAGGGCGCCGTCGGCGAACCCGGTACGGGCCGGGGCCTGGGCGGCCGGCTCGGTGGCCGGCGGGGCGGCCGGCTCGGCCGGCGACGGGGCGGTCGCCGGCGGCATGGTCGCGGGCGCGGTCGTGGCGGCCGCGCCGGACGTCGGGGCGGGTGCCGCCGGCGTCGGCTGCGCGGCGGGCAGGTTGACCGAGAGGCTGAGCGGGTCGAGGGCCGTGCCGGCCTGGTAGAAGCCGCCGAAGGCCTTCGCCCCGGCGTCGGTGAGGGTCGCCGGGACACCGCTCAGCGTCAGGGTGCCGGCCGCGCCGCGCAGGTCGACGCCGGCCAGCGAGAGGTCGGCCAGCTTGACCTGGCTCGCGCTGCTGACCTGCCCGGTCTCCTTGGACTTGCTGCTGACGTCGGCGTACAGCCCGGCCGCGCCGCCCTGGACGGCCTTGAAGGTGAGCCGGCCGATGCTCAGGTCGAGCGCGTTGGAGCCGCCCTCCTGGTGCCCGGTGAACCGCACGCCGCCGGAGAAGGCGGCGGTCAGCGCGCCGGCCGCCGGATCGTACGTGCCGTTCGCCGAGTGGAACCGGAAGGTGCTGCCGCCGACCGTGGCCGCGCCGCCGGTCAGTCCCCAACTCCCCTTGGCGATGGGCCCGGTGACGTAGGTCAGGAAGGACTGCTTGATGCCCCAGTCCAGCCGTCCGCCGGAGACCCTGCCCTCGGCGGCGGCCGCCGGCCCCGGCGACAGGCCCACGGCCAGCAGGGCGGCGAGGGAGGCCACCAGGGCGGCGGCCAGACGGCGGAGCCGGCTGGACAGGGGCACGGCGAATCACTCCTCAGGGGGCATGGGGGGATGCCGCAAAGGGGGCCCGGTGGGCACCACCCCCTTGCGGAACTCAGGTAAGGCTAACCTAATATATGAGTCAAGAGCCCCGCCGCCCCCTCCCCCGGCGGCGGGGCGCCACAGGCACCAAGTCCCGGTGAAGGGAACCAGGTTGAGCAGCGTTACGATCCGATCCGGGGCGGCCCGCGGGCCCGTCCTCCTGCTGCTCGCCCTCGGCCTGCTGCTCGCCCTCACCGCCTGCGGCGCCGCGAGCGGAACGGCCGGGGCAGCGGGGGCGGCCGTCTCCCGCACCCCCGACGCCGTCGAACCGCTGCCCGGCGAGCCCGTCCCCCGGCTCCCGGCCACCACCGCCTCCGCCGACGGCCGCCAGGTCACCGTCACCAGCGCCGAACGGGTCATCCCGCTCAACGGCAGCCTCGCCGAGCTGGTGTTCAGCCTCGGCCTCGGCCCCAAGGTGGTCGCCCGGGACGTCTCCACCACCTTCGAACAGGCCGCCGCCCTGCCGGTGATCACCCAGGCCCACGACGTCTCCGCCGAGGGCGTGCTCTCACTGCACCCCACCGTCGTCCTCGCCGACCGCTCCACCGGCCCGGCCGAGGCGATCGCGCAGATCCGGGCGGCCGGCGTCCCGCTGATCGTCCTGGACGACGCCAAGCGGCTGGCCGACGTCGGACCGCGCATCGACACCGTCGCCGCCGCACTCGGCGTCCCGGACGCCGGACGGCAGCTCAAGGAGCGCACCGAGCAGCGGATCGACCAGGCCATGGCCGCCGTCCCGGCCGACGGCCGGCACCCCCGGGTCGCCTTCCTCTACCTGCGCGGCAGCGCCTCCGTCTACCTGCTCGGCGGCCCCGGCTCCGGCGCCGGCTCGCTGATCGAGGCGGTCGGCGGCGAGGACGCCGGCACCGCGGCCGGCCTCACCAACGACTTCGTCCCGCTCACCAGCGAGGCCCTGGTCAAGGCCGCGCCCGACGCGATCCTGGTGATGAGCAAGGGGCTCGACTCGGTCGGCGGAACGGACGGCCTGCTCAAGCTGCCCGGCGTCGCCCAGACCCCGGCCGGGCTCGACCGCCGGATCGTCTCGATCGAGGACGGCCAGCTGCTCAGCTACGGCCCGCGCACCCCGCAGGTCCTGCGCGGGATCACCGCCCAGCTCTACCCGGCGGACGCCAAGTGACCACCGCCGTACGGGAGGAGACCTCCCGCGAGGCCCCCGGGGAGACCGCCGCACCGACCGCCGGCCGGACCGCCCTGCTCACCGCCGGACTCGCCGCCGCCCTGCTCCTCTGCGCCCTCCTCGCGGCCGGCGTCGGCGCCTACCGCATCCCGCTCGGCGACATCCTCGCCTCCACCGCCCACCGCCTCGGCCTCGGCGGCCACGCCCTGGACCGGGTGCCCGAGTCCGTGCTGTGGAACGTCCGGCTGCCCCGGGTGGTGCTCGCCCTGCTGGTCGGCGGCTCGCTCGGCTGCGCCGGGGCACTGATGCAGGGCGTGTTCGGCAACCCGCTCGCCGAGCCCGCCGTGATCGGGGTCTCCTCCGGCAGCGCGGTCGGCACGGTGGCCTGCATCGTGCTCGGCCTGAACACCCTGGGCGGTTGGACGGCCCCCGTCTTCGCCTTCGCCGGCGGCCTGCTGACGGTCGTCGCGGTGTACGCGATGTCCCGCTCCGGCGGGCGCACCGAGGTGGTCACGCTGATCCTCACCGGCGTCGCCGTGAACGCCTTCTGCGGCGCGCTGATCGGCATCCTGCTGTTCATCGCCGACCCCGCCGCGATCAGCCAGGTCACCTTCTGGCAGCTCGGCTCGCTCTCCCAGGCCACCTGGGGCAAGGTGCTCGCCGTCCTGCCGTTCGCGCTGGCCGGCCTGGCCGTCGCCCCGCTGTACGCCCGCAGGCTGGACCTGCTGGCGCTCGGCGAGCGCCCGGCCCGCCACCTCGGAGTGGACGTCGAGCGGATGCGGCTGGCGCTGATCACCGTCGTCGCCCTGCTCACCGCGGCGGCCGTGGCGGTCAGCGGCATCGTCGGCTTCGTCGGCCTGGTCGTCCCGCACCTGCTGCGGATGCTCGCCGGGCCCGGCCACCGCTTCCTGCTGCCCGCCTCGGCACTCGGCGGCGCGCTGGTGCTGGTGGCCGCCGACCTCGCCTCCCGCACCGTCGCCGAGCCCGCCGAGATCCCGCTCGGGGTGGTCACCGCACTGATCGGCAGCCCGTTCTTCTTCTGGCTGCTGCGCCGGACCAGGACCAGGCAGGGAGGCTGGGCGTGAGACTGCGACGCCACCGGGAGATCCCCGAACGACCGGAGCCCGGAAGCGAGTTGCTCACCGCCGAGGGCGTCCGGCTGAGCCTCGGCGGGCGCCCGCTGCTGGACGGCGCCGCCGTCCGGGTCGCGGCCGGCGAACTGGTCGCGCTGCTCGGGCCGAACGGCGCCGGCAAGTCCACCCTGCTGTCCGTACTGGCCGGCGACGTCCGGCCGGACGGCGGGTCGGTCGCCCTGCGCGGCCGCCCGCCGGCCGACTACGGCGCCGCCGAACTCGCCCTGCACCGCGCCCTGTTGCCGCAGTCCGCCGCACTGTCCTTCCCGTTCCCGGCCGACGAGGTGGTCCGGATGGGCCGCGCGCCGTGGGCGGGCACGGCGGCGGCCGCCGAGGACGCGGCGGCCGTGGCCGAGGCGATGGCGGCCACCGAGTCCACCGCCTTCGCCGGGCGCCCGTTCACCGCCCTGTCCGGCGGCGAGCGGGCCCGGGTGGCGCTGGCCCGGGTGCTGGCCCAGCGCACCCCGCTGCTCCTCCTGGACGAGCCGACCGCCGCCCTCGACCTGCGCCACCAGGAGCTGGTGCTGCGGGTCGCCCGGGCCCGGGCCGCGGCCGGGGACGGGGTGGTCGTGGTGCTGCACGACCTGTCCCTGGCGGCGGCCTACGCGGACCGGGTGGTCCTGCTGACGGGCGGGGCGACGGTCGCGGACGGGCCGGTCGCCGAGGTGCTGCGGGCGCCGCTGCTCAGCGAGGTGTACGGGCACCCCGTCGAGGTGCTGGCGCACCCGCGCACCGGGGTGCCGCTGGTGCTGCCGGAGCGCTGAGCGCTTCGCCGGCGCTCAGTCCTCCAGCCGGAAGCCGACCTTGATGCACACCTGGTAGTGCTTGATCCGGCCGTCCTCCAGGTGGCCCCGGACCTGCGAGACCTCGAACCAGTCGAGGTTGCGCAGCGTCCGGGAGGCCCGCTCCACCCCGTTGCGGATCGCGGCGTCGACGCTCTCGGCCGAGGACCCGACGATCTCGGTCACCCGGTACACATGGTCGGTCATGGCGGACTCCCTCAGCTGTACGGACGGCCCCCGGTCCACCGTGCACCGACCCGGGTCCGCCCGCACCCCGACGGGCGGCCTCCCGCCTCCGGAGAGGCCGCCTAGAACGCCGCCCGCACCTCGCCGACCGGCACGCCGCCGCCGAGCAGCGGGGCCGCGCCGATCCGCTCGACGGTCCCGTCCGCCCCGGTCACCCCGAGCCGGCGCAGCGCGGCCGCCAGCACCGGGCCGCGGGCCCGCTCGGCGCCGTCCTCGATCTTGAAGGCCAGCGCCCGGCCGTCCGGCAGCGCGACCACCTGGACGGCCTCGGCGCCCATCTTGGACAGCGCGCCCGGCACCGCCCGCATCAGCCAGGTGTCGGCCCGCCGGGTGCCGGCCACGTACTCGGGGTGGGCGCGCATCGCGTCGGCGACGCGGCGCGGCTCGCTGCCCTCGGCGGCCAGCAGCAGGCCGCGGTAGCCGCGGGCCAGGCCGGTCAGCGACACGGCCAGCAGCGGCGCGCCGCAGCCGTCCACCCCGGCGTGGGCGGCGGTCTCGCCGGTGGCCTCCTCCAGGGCCTCGCGGGCCAGCCGCTGGATCGGGTGGGCCGGGTCGAGGTAGCTCTCGGTGTCCCAGCCGTTGGCCGTGCAGGCGGCCAGCCAGCCGGCGTGCTTGCCGGAGCAGTCCATCAGGATCGGGGCGCGCCCGCCGCCGGCGGCGAGCAGCAGCTCCGCCTCGGTCTCGTCCAGCGGCAGGTCGGCCGGGGTGCGCAGGGCCGACTCGTCGAGCCCGGCGGAGCCGAGGATGCTCCGCACGCCATCGAGGTGAAACGATTCCGCGGAGTGGCTGGAGGCCGCCAGCGCCAGCAGCTCGCCCTCGATCGCCAGCCCGGCCCGCAGCGTGGCCACCGCCTGGAACGGCTTGGCGGTCGACCGCGGGAAGACCGGGGCGTCCGGGTCGCCGAGCGCGAACTCGACCGAGCCGTCGGCCGCGAGCAGCACCAGGGAGCCGCGGTGGCGGCCCTCGACGAAGCCGGAGCGTATGACCTCGGCGAGAACGGGCGCGGGGGCGGGCAGGGACATGGCGGTGTGAGCCTTCCGGGGCGAGGGTGGGCCGGGAGCGAGCCGGGCCTCACCCGCCCGCGGCGACCCACCCGGTCAGAGCGGCCCCCGTGCGAGCAGGTCGTCGACCCGTGCTTCCCCATCACGGTACCTGCGGGTGATCTCGGCGTTGCAACCGTCGGCCGTGCGCAGCAGCCGCTGGCGCCGTCCGGACACCTCCCGCTCGTACGCCCGCAGCCGCTCCAGGGCGGCCAGCAGCTCCTCGGCCGGGTGCGCCGCCAGGTCGGCGAGCTGCACGTCGCCCATCAGCGCGTCCGCCTCCAGCCGGGACTCCCGGGTGCGCGGCGGCCCGAGGGTGACGTGCCGGGCCGAGCGCCGCACGGTGGAGGGCGCGTCGGTCAGGATGGCCGGCAGCCGGTCCAGCAGGTCGCCGGGGGCCGGGTCGGGGCCGGACGGGTCGGCCGTACGGACCGGGCCCGTGCCGGGCCGCCGGTCGAGTTCGGCGCGCAGGATGTCCATCCGCCCGTGCAGCAGCCGCCGCAGGTAGGACAGGTCGGCCTCCTGCTCCAGGGTCTCCCGGCGCAGCACCCGCAGCTGCTCCAGGCCCAGCCCCTCCAGGTCGGGCTCGTCCTCCGCGCCCGCCGCCGGACCGTCCGGGCCCCCGGGGGCCCGCACCACCGACCCGGACCGGTCCCGCGCCACGCTGCTCGCGTCCATCACCCAACCACCTGACGTCGTCCGATCCCGCCCGCTCGCGGCACCCCGTCGCTGCCGCCGGTCCGACCCGTCCCCCGACGGGCCGCGCGTCCCGTCCACCGGCCCGCCGGGAACCCCCGGAGGCTCCGGTCCCCGGCCGTGACGCCCACCGGGGCGGCACCGCCAGACGCCTGACCTACCGGCTCGACCGCCCGGCCGAACCCGGGTCCGGCGCGGCGGACCTCCTGGCGCCCCGGACCCCTCGTACGGTCCACCAGCGTGCCACCCCACCCGGCGCACGCGCACCGCCCGTGCACCCGAACGGCCCCCTGGCGAACGGGGGTGGCTGATATGACCAGCCCTTTCCCCAGGAAGAGTGGCGCCCGATTCCGCGCAGGCGCGCACCCCAGGGCGTGCACGGCCTTCGTGCGCGCCCCTGGTGTGCGCCCTGGGGAGGCCGCCGGGGCGGAGGGACGGGGCCGACCGGAGGGGCGGCCGGGCAGAACGGCCGGGCAGGGTGCGGCGCTGAGCCGGGGGCACGGCGGATGCGCGGGCGCGGAGCGGCGGCGGACGCGCCGGGCGCGGGCCGCGCGGGACGCACCCGGGGCTCCTCCGGGGGCCGTACGGCGCTCCGGCACAATGGCGGCATGCGAGCAGTGGTGCAGCGAGTGACCGAGGCCCGGGTGACCGTGGCCGGTGAGACCGTCGGCGCGATCGAGGGGCCCGGGCTCTGCGTCTTGGTCGGCGCCACCCACGACGACACCCCCGCCAAGGCCGCCCAACTGGCCCGCAAACTCTGGACGCTGCGACTGCTGCCCGCGAACGACGAGGGCGTAGAGCAGAGCTGCTCGGACCTCGGCGCCCCGCTGCTGGTGATCAGCCAGTTCACGCTCTACGGCGACGCCCGCAAGGGCCGCCGCCCCACCTGGAACGCCGCCGCCCCCGGACCGGTCGCCGAGCCGCTGGTGGACGAGGTGGTGGCGCAGCTGCGCGCGCTGGGCGCCAAGGTGGAGACGGGCCGGTTCGGCGCCGACATGCGGGTGGCGCTGGTGAACGACGGCCCGTTCACCGTCCTCGTCGAGGTCTGACCCCGCCGGGGCCCCACCGGGCCCGGCCGGGGCGCCGAGCGGCCCCGGCGCGGCCCTGGACGGCCCTACTGCGGGACGATCACGTCCTGGGTGCCCGGCACCGTGCCGGCCAGCAGCACGGCGTCCACCGGGACGTTCCGCTTGACGATCGCCAGCGCGATCGGCCCCAGCTCGTGGTGCCGGGCCGAGGAGGTCACGAAGCCCAGCGCCCGCCCGTCCGGGTCGGTGGCCAGCCGCACCTCGGTGCCGTGCGGGGGCAGCGTCTCCTCGGTGCCGTCCAGGTGCAGGAAGACCAGCCGGCGCGGCGGGCGGCCCAGGTTGTGCACCCGGGCGACGGTCTCCTGGCCGCGGTAGCAGCCCTTCTGCAGGTGGACGGCGGTGCGCAGCCAGTCCACCTCGTGCGGGATGGTCCGGTGGTCGGTCTCGAAGCCCAGCCGGGGCCGGTGGCCCTCGATCCGCAGCGCCTCGTACGCCCAGACCCCGGCCGCCGGGCCGTACCCGGCGGTGAGCCGCTCCAGCTCGGCGCGCGGCACGAACAGGTCGCGCCCGTACGGGAGTTCGCGGACGGCGGCGACGCCCTCGACGGAGGCGGTGGAGCCGGCCGGCAGGTGCACCACGGCGTACTCGGCGGTCGCGTCGGCGACCTCCACCCGGTAGAAGAACTTCATGCCCTCCAGGTAGGCGACCAGCGCCTCCTGGGTGCCCGGCTCGACGTGCGCCCAGGTGGTGGTGCCGTCGTCCACCAGGTAGAGCGCGTGCTCGACGTGCCCGTTCGGGGAGAGCACCAGCGCCTCGGCGGCCTGCTGCGGCGGCAGCTCGCTGACGTGCTGGGTGAGCAGCAGGTGCAGCCAGGAGAGCCGGTCCGCGCCGGTCACGGTGACCACGCCGCGGTGCGAGAGGTCGACGAAGCCGACGCCCTGCGACAGCCTGCGTTGCTCGCGGAAGATGTCGCCGTAGTGGGCGGCGACGCCCTCGTCGGCCCCCTCGGCGGGGACGGCTCCGGGCAGGGAAAGCAGCGGGCTCTTCACACCGGTCATACCGGCCAGCTTACGGCTGCTCCCCGACGAGCTTGGCGGTGCAGTCGGCGCAGCGGCCGAAGATGGCGAAGTGCTTGAGGTCGGTGTCGAAGCCGTGCCGCTCGCGCAGGCTGTCGATCAGCGGCTGGGCGATCTCGGTGCCGGTCTCGGTGACCTTGTCGCAGTCCCGGCAGACCAGGTGCAGGTGGTGGTGGCGGCCGGCCAGGTGGTAGGTCGGGGCGCCGTGGCCGAGGTGGGCGTGCGAGACCAGGCCCAGCTCCTCCAGCAGCTCCAGGGTCCGGTAGACGGTGGAGATGTTGACGCCGCTGGCGGTCCGGCGGACGTGGCAGAGGATGTCGTCGGGGGTGGCGTGGTCGAGCTCGTCGACGGCCTCCAGCACGAGCTGCCGCTGCGGGGTGAGCCGGTACCCGCGTTCGCGCAGGTCGGCCTTCCAGTCGCCGGAGAGCTGCCAGTCGGTGGTGCCGGTGTCCGCCACGGTACTCGTCCCTGCCAATGGTCGGGGGTCCTGGAGCAAGTGTAGGGACCGGCCGGGGGCCGGTCCCTACCTCGTGCACGGAAGTGCCGGTCGCGCGATCGGCCTACTTGAAGAAGGCGATGCCGTCGTCCGGCAGGTCGTTGATGTCCTTGATCAGCTGGGCCGGGCTGAGCACCTTCTTCAGCTGGGCGGACATGTACGGGCGCAGCGGCACGCTCGGGGCGGCCTTCTCGCCGACCCAGAGCAGCTCGCCGTTGACGAAACCGTACAGCCGCTTGCCGCCCGAGTACTCCGGGGAGCCCTCGATCCGGGCGACCGCGTCGGTGGAGACGTCGACCTGGGGCTTGCCGTCGGCCAGCTCGCCGTACCAGATCTCGACCGTGCCGTCGTCGCGGACGGAGGAGATCTCGATCCCCCGGACACCGCTGGTGCCGTCGTGGTTGCTGGTGATGCGCCAGAACGCGTGCTCGTTCTCCAGCGGACGGACCTTCTCGCCCTCGCTGTCCAGCACCCAGGTCCGGGAGCGGAACTCCAGGAAGGGGCGGCCGTCGTGGCGGATCACGATCTCCTGGCCGAAGTTGCACTTCTCCGCGCCCGGGAAGTCGTAGACGCCCGCGCCCTCCCAGGTGCCGAGGAGGAAGGCGAGCGGGACGACGTCCCTGTGGAGGTCAGAAGGGATCTCGATCATGTTCCTGGTCGCTGTTCTCGTCGGTGTGGGACTGCCTCAACCGTACGGCAGTCTCAGCGCTGGCCCTGGTACAGCTTCATCACCGAGAAGATGGCGAACCAGGTGATCAGCACGGCCATGAGGGCCAGCAGACCGTCGAAGAAGATTTCCAGACCGGACACGGGTGGCTCCCAGGCGGCGACAGTGTGGTGGATTGTGCTCGGCTCACTCTATCCGCCGGGTTCCGGAGGGTCGCGGTGAGCCCCACCACGTCGCCGTTCGCGCCGTCCTCCCGCGGCTGCTCAAGCTTTGCCCAAGGCTTCCGGGGATGCCGGACGGCGGGGGCGCCGGCACCTCTAAGGTGGCGCCATGGCGAAGAAACTGGTCATCAAGGTCACCGCAGGGGCGGACGCGCCGGAGCGGTGCTCGCAGGCGTTCACGGTGGCGGCGGTGGCCGTCGCCAGCGGGATCGAGGTCTCGCTCTGGCTGACCGGGGAGTCCTCCTGGTTCGCGCTGCCGGGCCGGGCCGCGGAGTTCGAACTGCCGCACGCGGCGCCGCTGCCGGACCTGCTGGAGTCGATCCTGGCAGCCGGCTCGGTGACGCTGTGCACCCAGTGCGCGGCCCGGCGCGGGATCACGCAGCAGGACACCGTCGAGGGTGTCCGCATCGCGGGCGCCCAGGTCTTCGTCAGCGAGATCATGTCGGACAACGTCCAGGCGCTCGTGTACTGAGGCACCTCGCACATCGACGCCTACGGGCGTTCCTCGTGGTCGGGGCGGTCCCGGTCGTGGCCGGGCTCGTCCCACTTCGGGTCGTCCCAGCGCGGGTCGTTCCACCAGTCGTCGTCCGGGTCGCGCTTGTTGGCGAACACCGCGGCGGCCGGCGGGATGACCATCGCGACCACGCACATGCCGATCGCCGCGCCGACCGAGAAGAACCGCACCACGCCCCAGGCCATGACGAACAGGCCCAGGCACACGCCCATCATGGCGAAGTAGTAGCGACGCCGCCGCCTTGCCTGCACCCCTCCACGGTACGACCGAGGGCCCCTGCTCGGCAGGGGCCCTCGGAGTCTGGTCCGGGATCGTCCCGGCTCCGGTCAGACCGCGATCGCGACCTCGACGGCGGTGCCCTGGGAGGCCACCACCTGACGGTCCACGGTCTGGCCCGGCACCAGCGCGCGCAGGGTCCACTTGCCCGGGCGGGCGAAGAACCGGAACTGGCCGGTCGCCGAGGTGGGCACCTCGGCCGTGAACTCGCCGCCCTCGTCCAGCAGCCGCACGTAGCCGTTGACCGGCTCTCCGTCGCGGGTCACCGAACCCTGGATGATCGTCTCGTTCGCCACGTCAACTCCTGCCAGGTCCGGGCCGCCGGCCTTCGCACCGCACATGTCTGTCTCCTTCTGACTTACGGGTCGAGCCGGGGGCTCAGTTGCTGCCGAGCTCGATCGGCACGCCGACCAGGCTGCCGTACTCGGTCCACGAGCCGTCGTAGTTCTTGACGTTCTCCTGGCCGAGCAGCTCGTGCAGCACGAACCAGGTGAGCGCGGAGCGCTCGCCGATGCGGCAGTAGGCGATGGTGTCCTTCGCCAGGTCGATGCCCTCGGCCTCGTACAGCGCCTTGAGCTCGTCGTCGCTCTTGAAGGTGCCGTCGTCGTTGGCGTTCTTGGCCCACGGGATGTTGCGGGCGCTCGGCACGTGGCCGGGGCGCTGCGACTGCTCCTGCGGGAGGTGCGCCGGGGCGAGCAGCTTGCCGGAGAACTCGTCGGGCGAGCGGACGTCGACCAGGTTCAGGGTGCCGATGGCGGCGATCACGTCGTCGCGGAAGGCGCGGATCGAGGCGTCGGCGGCCTGCGCCGTGTACTCGGTGGCCGGGCGGGCCGGCACCTCGGCGACCAGGTCGCGGGAGTCCAGCTCCCACTTCTTGCGGCCGCCGTCCAGCAGGCGGACGTCGCCGTGGCCGTACAGCTTGAAGTACCAGTAGGCGTACGAGGCGAACCAGTTGTTGTTGCCGCCGTACAGCACCACGGTCTGGTCGTTGGCGATGCCCTTGGCGCTCAGCAGGGCCTCGAAGCCGGCCTGGTCGATGAAGTCGCGGCGGACCGGGTCCTGGAGGTCCTGCTTCCAGTCGATCCGGACGGCGTTGCGGATGTGGTTCTTCTCGTACGCGGAGGTGTCCTCGTCGACCTCGACGATGACGACCTTCGGGTCGTCCAGGTGGGCCTGGACCCAGTCGGCGTCGACCAGGACGTCGCTGCGGCTCATGGTGGGTTCTCCATCCGAGGGCGGTTGTGCGGAAGGTGCTGCTCAGGAGGGTGCTGCAGGGTGCCCGGGAGGACGCGGTCCGAAACCCTGTCCGAATAGCGGGACGAGGGGGTGGGCCGGTGCGGCCGGGCAGGAGACTGCGGAGTACCTCGGCGACCGCCGGCCCGGGGGGCCGGGCGCGGTCGCCGGAAAGATCGGCGGCGGGCGTCAACTGCCCTGCCGGGGGCGCCGAATCAGCGCATTCGACACAGACAGGCGGCCACGCGGCACAGGTCTACCGCCCGCCGCTTCGTGAGGTCCGTCTGTCGCTTCATGCCGACGATGCTAGGGACACCGGAGGCCCGCTGTCATCAGCGTATCGAATAGTGGGATCAGAACGACCGGATGATGGGATTTGCCTCCGGTCCGGCCTGTCCGGGCCCGGCCGGCGGCCCCCGGAGGGCGTGCGCGGGGCGCGAACGACACCGCTCCACGGCCCGCGCTGGACAGCGCGTCTCGCGGAGCGGAACGATTCGGCACAGCCGTGGGCGGGCCCCGGGACCGGGCCGGGGACGGGCCGGGGATGGACTGGGCACGGGCCTGGATCAGCCCAGGAGCTTGACGTCCTTGCCGTCGAAGGTCAGCTGGAGGCCCTCCGGCAGCGGCGTCACACCGCCGCCCCCGCCCTCCTTGTCGGCCAGCTTCAGCCCGGCCGGCAGCGAGTCCAGGGTGAAGCTCATCGGCTCCAGCTGCTGGTTGGTGGCACCGGCCACCAGCCCCGCCAGCGAGCTCAGCCGGAAGCCGTCCACCGTGACGGTGTTCCCCTTGTTGCGCACGCTGCCCTCGCCGATCTCGATCGGACCCAGCGAGGCCTTGACCTTGCCCGGACCGGCGTAGGCCAGGCTCAGCCGGGAGTTGCCGCCCACCGGCAGCTTGGCCCCGTGCAGCAGCTGGGAGGCGGGCGGCAGCAGCTGCGCGAGGTCCGGGTAGGAGATCACCCCGCTGCCGGTGCCGCTGTCCACCGTGGCACTGCTCATGCTGTCGCTGACCTTGACCCCGGCGAGCCGCGCCTTGAACGAGTGCAGCGCCACCTGGTGGCTGCCGTCGCCGACGGCCAGGCCGTCGGAGGAGATCCGGACGTCGTCCAGCTTCATCGACAGCACCTGGGTGAGGAACGGGAAGCCCTCGATCGAGACGTCCGGGCGCTGGCTCATCCGGCCGCTCTTCACGATCCGGTCGGCGGCCTCGTCCTCGGCCACGCCCACCGCGATCCGGTCGGCCCCCAGCAGCAGGCCGGAGAGCACCGCCAGGCCGATCGTGGCCTTCAGCCATCCGCGCATCGTGTCCCCCGTCGTCGCCGGTCGCTGTGGTCGTTCGTCGCTGTGGTCGTTCGCAGTGGGTCGTTCACCGTTCCGTGGCGGACGCAGGACACGTCCGCCCTCGCACGACCGTACGACGTCCCGCCCCGGAACATGGTTCCGGGGCGGGAATTCGACCTGAACAGGCCTGGACGGGTGGGTACGGGTGGCTCAGGCCAGCAGCTCCGTGGCGATCCAGGCCAGCGGCGCGGCCACCGCCAGCGGCAGCGCCACGCCCGCCGTCATGTGCACGAAGCGGGACGGGAAGTCGTACGCCGCGACCCGACGGCCGACCAACGCACCCAGCCCGGCCAGCGCACCGAGCGCCGGCGGGGCCCCGACCAGCAGGCCCAGCAGCACCGCCGCGGCCAGGCCCAGCACCGGGCCCAGCTGCTTCGGCCCGGGCAGCGGCGCCGCGGCCAGCAGGGTGGCCAGCGCCACCGCGCCCACCGCGGCCGGCACCCAGTCGGCCAGCAGCAGCGCGGTGCACAGCACCGTCACCACGGTGGCCGAGCCGAGCACGGTCAGCGCGTAGAACCGCTCCTTCGGGTCCGACGGGCGGAACGTCTGCAACACCAGGACGAGCAGGAAGAACCCGCCCAGGGTGCCCACCACGGCCGCCACGCCACCGTCGGAGTCCGCCAGCAGCACCGCCACGTCCGCCGTCAGGCCCGCCAGCGCGGCGAGCAGGATGCCCTGCCGGGCCGGCCACATGCCGTTCAGCCGGAACCAGCCGGCCGCCGTCAGCAGCTGGAGCGGCGCGACCACCAAGGCCAGCGCGACCTGCCCGAGCGCGGCACCGCCGGCCAGCAGCGCGGCCACGGCGGCGGTGATCAGGGCCGGCTGCAGGCCCGGGTCGATGATCGGCGAGCCGGTCCGGCCGCGCGGACCGGCGGGCGACACCGCCTGCGGCGGGACGGCCCCGTACGGCGGCGCGGCGGGGGCGCCCAGCGGGCCGGGGGCGACCGGGCGCTTGAGCGTCATGGTCGGCGGGTCGAAGGCCTCCGCCGCCTGCTGCGCGGGGGCCTGCTGCGGCGCCGGGGCCGCGTGCCGGGCC
>NZ_JBHVEU010000185.1:0-16314 GCF_042802075.1 Kitasatospora sp. NPDC057518 | reverse complement strand
GCTCCCTTCAGTACGGGAACGACGGCGCGGCCGTTCAGGCATCGGCCTCAGGACGAGGAAGCGCCCCGGCGACCGGTGGGAGGGGTCACTCCCACTCGATGGTGCCCGGCGGCTTGCTGGTGACGTCGACGACGACGCGGTTCACGTCGCGGACCTCGTTGGTGATCCGGGTGGAGATCTTCGCCAGCACGTCGTACGGCAGGCGCGACCAGTCGGCGGTCATGGCGTCCTCGGACGAGACCGGGCGCAGCACGATCGGGTGACCGTAGGTGCGGCCGTCGCCCTGCACGCCCACGCTGCGGACGTCGGCGAGCAGCACGACCGGGCACTGCCAGATCTCGCGGTCCAGACCGGCCGCGGTCAGCTCCTCGCGGGCGATCGCGTCGGCGTCGCGGAGCAGGTCCAGACGCTCCTTGGTGACCTCGCCGACGATCCGGATGCCCAGGCCCGGGCCCGGGAACGGCTGGCGCTGGACGATCTCCTCCGGCAGGCCCAGCTCCTGGCCGACCATCCGGACCTCGTCCTTGAACAGCTTGCGCAGCGGCTCGACCAGCTGGAACTGGAGGTCCTCGGGCAGGCCGCCGACGTTGTGGTGGGACTTGATGTTGGCGGTGCCCTCGCCGCCGCCGGACTCCACCACGTCCGGGTACAGGGTGCCCTGGACCAGGAAGTCGACCGACTCGCCGTGCTCGCCGGCCTCGGCGATGATCTCGGCCTGGGCCTGCTCGAACACGCGGATGAACTCGCGGCCGATGATCTTGCGCTTCTCCTCGGGGTCGGTGACCCCCTTCAGCGCGTTCAGGAAGCGCTCGGAGGCGTCGACGACCTTCAGCTGGACGCCGGTGGCGGCCACGAAGTCCTTCTCGACCTGCTCGGTCTCGCCCTTGCGCATCAGGCCGTGGTCGACGTAGACGCAGGTCAGCTGGTCGCCGATGGCGCGGTTGACCAGCGCGGCCGCGACCGCGGAGTCCACGCCGCCGGACAGGCCGCAGATCGCGCGCTTGTCGCCGACCTGCTCGCGGATCAGGGCGACCTGCTCCTCGACCACACTGCCGGTGGTCCAGGTGGGGGCGATGCCGGCGCCACGGTAGAGGAAGTGCTCCAGGATCTGCTGGCCGTGGTCGGAGTGCAGCACCTCGGGGTGGTACTGGACGCCGTACAGCCGGGCCTCGTCGTTCTCGAAGGCCGCGACCGGGACCAGGTCGGTGGAGGCGGTGACGGCGAAGCCCTCCGGGGCGGCCGAGCAGGCGTCGCCGTGCGACATCCACACCGAGTGCTGCGCCGGAACGCCCTCGAACAGGGTGGAGCCGCTGCGGGAGACGGTCAGCGGGGTGCGGCCGTACTCGCGGGCGCCGTTGTTGTCGACGGTGCCGCCGAGGGTCTTGGCCATCAGCTGGAAGCCGTAGCACATGCCGAAGACCGGGACACCGGCCTCGAAGATCGCGCGGTCGATCTGCGGCGCGCCCTCTTCGTAGACCGACGACGGGCCGCCGGAGAGGATGATCGCCTTGGGGTTCTTGGCGAGCATCTCGGCGACCGGCATGCTGCTCGGCACGATCTCGCTGTAGACCCGCGCCTCACGCACCCGACGGGCGATGAGCTGGGCGTACTGGGCGCCGAAGTCGACCACCAGAACGGGGTCGTTGTCCGGCGCGGACTGGACGGGAATTGCAGAGGACACAGACGGCCTTCCGGCAGCGGTATCGAGGTGCCCGCGCGTGACCGCCTCCCCGGCAGGGGGGCTGCGGCTGCGGCGGACGGTGTGGGGTGTCTGGACACCGATTCTACCGGGCTGTCCGGTTTCACTCGTCTGCCCGTCCGAACGACCGTGACCGGGCGGGGCGGCGGTTCGTTGCTTCCTACGAACGTACGGCCGCGCCGCGTCCGCCAGACGCGCCGCCCGCCCCCGCGGGGGCACCGCCGTACGGCAGCAGGACCACGCGTGGAGTTCCATCCCAGTCCACCGGCGCACGTGGTGCCGCCGCCCGGCCCGCCGGGCAGCGGCACCGTGGGACCGTGCGCGGGTGCCGCGGCCGGCCAGCAGGGGACAGCGACCCCGGCCGCGACTGGGCCGAGAGGTGGGACGGCCGGAGTCCGGGGACGCCCGGGGCCGGCCGTCGCACCCCCGGTCCGGTCCGGTGCGCGCCCGGGCGCACTCCCCCCTCCGCCCCGCGCCGCTACGCGCGTCCCCGTGCGCCACAACCATCCGAACCACTACGCACCGTGATCATCGGCGGCGGCCCCGGCAGGAAATGCTCTGTGCCGAACTGTGCCGAACCGGTTGCAGAGCGAGCCCTCCGTCCAGCACGATGCTCGTTGTACGCGGTTCTCCCGGCGCCTCACGGCTCACCGAGGGAGCCCGCGACGGCGTTCTCCGCAGCCGCGCCACGGAAGGCGGCCGCGGTTCCTCAGTTCACGCTCCGTGAGCGTAGGACCGGCGCAGACCTGTGCGCCGAGCCACCGCGCACGGGCGTGCGCGCCCCGCGCGGCCGGCCACCCACGCCGGAGCCGCGCGGCGCGCCCCGAAGCCGACCGACCCGACGGCGCTCCTCCCCCGGCGCCGTCACCCCAGCACCGGCGCGGCCCTGACGCCGAGTGCTGAACGACAAAGGGCCCCGTTCCCCCGCGGGGCCCTTTGCCCTTTCCTCTTCCTCAGGGATGCGCGCTCAGGGACGCTCGCTCAGGGGTGCCCGCTCAGGGGTGCTCGCGCCACACGCTCGGGTCGACCGGCTCTTCGGCCGGAGGCGGCGACACCGCGCCGGGCACCGGCGTCCCGCCGGTCGGGGCGGGCGGCTCCTCGTGCGAGCCGAGCACCTCGCTCACCCCGCCGCCGGGGGCGAACGGCGCGTCCTGCGGCGCGGCGGCCTGCGGCGGCACCCCGTGGCCCGGAACGCCCTGGGCCGGCACCCCCTGGGCCGGAACGCCGTACGGCGGCGTCGCGTACGGCACCTGCGGCGGCACCGCCGGATGGGGCACCGTGCCCCGCCCCGGGGCGAACGGGGACTCGGCGTACGGCACGGCGCCCTGCGACGCACCCGCGCCCCGGCCGCGGAAGGCCGCCAGCAGCGGCGGCACCAGCAGCGCGCCGGCCAGCGCCCAGACCGCGTTGGCCACCAGCACGCTCACGAACGCCAGCCCGCCCGACTCCTCCTGGGAGATCTCCATCCGCGCCGAGCCGATCCAGCCCGAGCTGGACGTGGTCCGCGTCATCAGCACGCCGGAGACCGTCATCAGCAGGGTGAGCGCCCCGGCGTGCACGGCGGCCAGGCGCAGCCGGTCGGCCGAATCCAGCCCGCGCCGGAACGCCACCCGGCCGAGCAGGGCCGCCGAGACGAGCGCGAGCAGCCCGGCCCAGCGCCAGTCGCCGGTCAGGTCGTGCAGGTCGAAGAAGGAGAAGTCGGTCTCGCTGCTGCGGTCGCCCCAGGAGGAGTCGCCGCGGGAGCCGTCGCTGCCGGACAGTCCGGAGTGCGCCCGGAAGGTCGCCCCCGAGCCGAAGCCGAGCAGGTTGAGGCCGAGGTTGGGCAGGAAGGCCAGCGAGATCCCGGTCTGCGCCCCGCTCTCGCTGGTGGCCGCGACCAGGACGAAGGCCGTCACCGAGGACAGCCCGACCGTGACCGCCAGCGCCTGGCCGGCGGCCAGCGCGGACACCGCCCAGCCGCGCACCGCGCGGCTGCGCCAGGCGGCCCAGCGCAGCGCGTCGGTGCCGTGGACGAGGAAGGCCAGCAGGCCGGCCAGCACCGCGGTCCAGGCGACCGCCTCCAGCCAGCCGGAGCCCGCCGTGATCAGCGGTTGACCGGACTTCTGGGCGCCGGAGCCGAAGTCGCCGAAGTAGTCGGGTTTCGCGGCGCGGCCCGAGGGGTTCCATTCGGTGCCGCCGAGCAGCCCGAGCAGTCCGCTCACCGCCGCGAGGACCAGGGCGGTGCGCAGCGCCTCGGCGGCGGCCTGGCCCCGGGTGAGCTGGCCCACCACGGCCTTGCGCCGGCGCAGCCCGGCCCGCAGGCCGAGCCAGAGCGCCAGGCACCACAGGACGGTGACGGTCATCGGCAGCACCCGGAGGGCGATCTCCAGCCGGTCGGTCCGGTCGTGGCCCAGCGGGCTCTGGTACCCGAGCCGGAACGGTGCGCCGAGGGCGTTCAGGGCCATCGACACCGCCGAGCCGAAGCGCTCGCCGAAGCCGGCCGACTGGAACCGGTACTCGTACTGGTAGTCGCTCGGGATCGCCGCGATCAGCGCGGCGGCCAGCAGGACGAGGGTCGGCGCGACGGCGACCTTGACGGCCGGGCGCCAGTCCGCGGCGGTCAGCAGGCGCTGGAAGGCGGGCTGCTTGTCGTACTCCTGCCCGGCACCCCAGCTGCCCAGGGCGGGCGGGACCGCGGCCACCGGCCCGTACCCGGGCTGGGGTCCGTACCCGGGCTGCGGTCCGTACGGCGGCGGGACGGGCGGAGCCGCACCCGGCGGAGGCGGCGGGACGGGCGGGGCGGCGGGCGGGGCGGCGGGTGGGGCGGCGGCCGTCGGGGCAGGGGGCGCGAACGGCCGACCGCACGACCCGCAGGCGGGCGCCCCCTCCTCCGAAGTCGCCCCGCACGATGTGCAGTTGGCCATGGCCCGCGTTCCCCCCGCTCGACGAGTCCCTGGCCGCTCCAGGGAGCCCGTTTATCCCATCGGACCCGAACGGATGTCAACCGGGAACCGGGGCAGGCGGATTGGCCCGTCGGGCCGGTCTCAGCCGCGCTTCTTCGGGACCTCCGGGACGGGCAGCAGCGGCAGCCGCAGCGCGCCGAACGCGCCCTCGGGCACGGCCGGCCGGGCCGGCGCCACCGCCGCCACCCGCAGGTACTCCGCGCCCTGGGCCGGGCGCTGGTCCGCCTCGCCCTTGTTCGGCCACATCGACATGGCGCGCTCGGCCTGGGCGGTGATGGTGAGCGAGGGGTTGACGCCCAGGTTGGCGGAGACGGCCGAACCGTCCACCACGCTGATCCCGGGGTAGCCGTACAGCCGGTGGTACGGGTCCACCACGCCGGTCTCGGGGGCGTCGCCGATCGGGCAGCCGCCGAGGAAGTGCGCCGTCATCGGGATGTCGAAGATCTCGCCGACGGTGCTGCCCGGGAAGCCGTTGATCTCGTCGGCCAGCGCCTGGGCGCCCTGTTCCGCCGCCGGGATCCAGGTCGGGTTGGGTTCGCCGTGGCCCTGGCCGGAGGTGAGCCGGGCCTTGCCGAGCGGGCCCTTCTTCAGCGAGACGGTGATCGAGTTGTCCAGCGACTGCATCACCAGGCCGATGATCGTCTTCTCGGACCAGCGGCGCTGGTTCATCGAGCGGGCGAAGGTCACCGGGTGGAGCGCCGTGTTGCCCAGGTAGCGCAGCCAGCGCGGGACCGCCCCACCGCCCCTGACCTGGGCGATGGACAGCGCGCCCATCGCGTTGGAGCCCTTGCCGTAGCGGACCGGCTCGATGTGGGTGTTGGCGTCCGGGTGGATCGAGGAGGTGATCGCCACGCCCTTGGTGAAGTCCGCCTTGCCGCCGTAGCGCCGGTCGGTGGTCTGCGCGCCCACCAGGGCCTCGGAGTTGGTGCGGGTCAGCTCGCCCAGCCGCGCCGAGATCCGGGGCAGGTGGCCGCCGTCCCGCATCCGGTGCAGCAGCGACTGGGTGCCGTAGGTGCCGGCCGCGACGACCACCCGGGCCGCGGTGACGGTCCGCGCGCCCGCCTTCACCCGGTCGGTCCTCGACCGCGCGTCGGTGCGGCGCACGTCCACCGCGTAGCCGCCGCTCCCGTCGGCCCCTTCGATCTCCCGGATCCGGGCCACCGTGGTGAGCGGGTGGATCTCCGCCCCGCCCCGCTCGGCCAGGTACAGGTAGTTCTCGGTGAGCATGTTCTTGGCGCCGTGCCGGCAGCCGGTCATGCACTCGCCGCACTCCACGCAGGCCTTGCGGGCCGGGCCGGCGCCGCCGAAGTACGGGTCGGCGACCTCGCTCCCGGGGGCCGCCTTGGCGGTGCCGTCGGTGTCCTCGCCGTCGCCGAAGAAGACCCCGACCGGCGCCATGTGGAAGGTGTCGCCGACGCCCATCCGCTCGGCGGCCGCCTTGAGGTGGACGTCGGAGGGGGTGAGGGTCGGGTTGAGCCGGACCCCGAGCATCCGCTGCGCCTGGTCGTAGAACGGCGCCAACTCCTGCTGCCAGTCGGTGATGTGGCGCCACTGGCGGTCCTCGAAGAAGGCCTTCGGCGGCACGTACAGGGTGTTGGCGTAGTTCAGCGAGCCGCCGCCGACCCCGGCGCCGGCCAGGATCAGCACGTTGGCCAGCAGGTGGATCCGCTGGATGCCGTACAGCCCGAGCGCCGGCGCCCACAGGTAGTTCGGCAGGTCCCAGGAGTTCCTGGGCAGTTCGTCCCGGTCGAAGCGCCGGCCGGCCTCCAGGACGGCGACCCGGTAGCCCTTCTCGGTCAGCCGCAGGGCCGCGACCGAACCGCCGAAGCCGGACCCGACCACCACCACGTCGTAGTCGAACTCCGCCGCACCGCCGGACTGCACCATCTGCCACCGCTCCTTCACCGGGTGAACCTGCCTGTGGGTACCGCGAACCGGGCCCCGCCGCAGGTGCGGGGCCCTGGGGCCTGTCTGCGGGGGCCTACTTGAAGCGCAGCGCCTTGAGCATCCGCAGCCCGCCGGTCATCAGGGCGGCGAACTGCTTGTCGTCCAGGCCGAACGAGGGCGCGATCGGCATCAGCCGCTGGGTCGCGACGGTCTGCGCCTCGGTGAAGCGCAGGATGCCCTCCGCGCCGTGCCGGCGGCCCAGCCCGGAGTCGCCCATGCCGCCCATCGGCGAGCCGACCGAGCCGTACGCGGCGGCGTACGCCTCGTTGACGTTGACCGTGCCGGTGCGCAGCCGGGCCGCGACCGCCCGGCCGCGCCGCAGGTCCCTGGTCCAGACGCTGGAGTTCAGGCCGTACGGCGTGGAGTTGGCGGCGGCCACCGCCTCCTCCTCGGTGTCGAAGCGGTAGAGGGAGACGACCGGGCCGAAGGTCTCCTCGGCGCAGACCGCCATCTCCGGGGTGACGCCGTCGAGGATGGTCGGCTCGTAGAAGAGCGGGCCGAGGTCCGGCCGGGCGCGCCCGCCGGCCACCACGGTGGCGCCCGCCTTGACCGCCTCCTCCACGTGCCGGCCGGTGGTCTCCAGCTGGCGGGCGGAGACCAGCGAGCCCATGTCCGCGCCGTACGCGAGGCCGCCGCCGAGGCGCAGCGCCCGGGTGCGGGCGGCGAAGCGCTCCAGGAACTCGTCGGCCACCGAGCGGTGCACCAGCAGCCGCTCGATCGAGATGCAGAGCTGTCCGGCGGAGGAGAAGCAGGCCCGTACGGCGCCCGCGGCGGCCGCGTCGAGGTCGGCGTCGGCGAGCACCAGCATGGCGTTCTTGCCGCCGAGTTCGAGCGAGGCGCCGACCAGCCGGGCGGCGGCTCGCTGGGCGACGTCGCGGCCGGTGCGGGTGGAGCCGGTGAACGAGACGTAGTCGGCGTGCTCCACCACGGCGGGGCCGATCACCGGGCCGTCGCCGATCACGATCTGCCACAGGTCGGCGGGCAGTCCGGCCTCGATCAGCAGCTCGCGGGCCCACAGCGCGGTCAGCGCGGTCTGGGTGTCGGGCTTGTTGACCACCGCGTTGCCGGCCACGAAGGCCGGCAGGGCGTCACCGACGGACAGCTCCAGCGGGTAGTTCCACGGCGAGATGTGGCCGACCACGCCCTTGGGGCGGCGGGCCTCGACGGCGTGGGTGAGCACCGGCAGCGCGCCGCCGTGCCGCTTGTCCTTGAGGTACCCGTGCGCGGCCCGCCCGTAGTGCCGGGCGGCCATGGCGACGGCCAGCACCTCCTCGAAGGCGTGCAGCCGGGCCTTGCCGGTCTCCGCCTGGACGAGGTCCAGCACCTCGTCCTGCCGCTTGAGCAGCAGGTCGTGGAAGCGCAGCAGGACGGCGGCCCGGCGGCGCACCGGCAGCGCGGCCCAGGCCCCCTGGGCGCGGCGGGCCAGCTGGAAGGCGACCTCGACGTCGGCCGGGGTGGACTGCGGCAGGCTGGCCAGCCGTTCGCCGGTCAGCGGGGCGACGGTCTCCACCAGGTCGGGTTCACCGGTGGCGGTGACGCCGGTGGCCAGCCTGGCGACCAGGGACGGCGGGACGGCCGCGGCGACGGTCCGGCCGCCGCCGGGGGCCGCCGGGTTGCCGGCGCCGGAGGGTTCGGTGGCCACTGCGTCTGCTGTGAGGTCCGACATACGGCGCAGCCTAGGCGCTCGGCGGCCGGTCCGGTACCCGTCGGTAACAAGAATCTGCCGCAGTCGGTCGAAAGCGGGCGCCCCCGCCCGACCCGGTCAGCGGCTCGGGGCGAAGTTGTTGAGCACCGCGTAGAAGCGCTGCTCGGCCTCGTTCCACTCGTTGCCCCGGTCCGGGCTGGACGAGTAGATCGCGTAGCTGGTGCCGTCCTGGCTGATGAACTCGGTCTCGATCGCGCGCCGGCGGCCGCCCTCCTTGGCCAGGTAGCTGAACTCCCAGACCGCCGCCTCCTGGCCCTTCACCGCCGTGCCGGCCATCCGGTGCTGCTTGTAGTCCTTGAGCGACTTGGCGACGGTGGCCTCCATCTGCCGCATGTGCTCCAGCGGCTTGACCGACTGGCCGACCGTGACGGCGAACTGGAGGTAGTGCACCTTGCCGTCGGGGCTGTAGTAGATCTGGTTGTCCCCGGCGCTGATCCGCTGCCAGGACGGGGTGCCGTTCGGCAGCGGGAAGCGGAAGCCGGCCGGGTCGTCGACCCAGTGGTAGCCGCTGGGCGGCGCCGCCGCGGGGGTGGCGTCGCTGGTGGGCTCCGGTCCGGTGGACTCGGCGGCGGTCGGCGTCGGGTCGTCGGGGGTGTCGCCGCCGACCACGTGCCGGGTGACCAGGAAGGTGCCCGCGGCGGCCAGCAGGCCGACGGCCACCGCTATGCCGACGATCTTCAGCAGGTTGCGGCGCTTGGCCGGTCCCCGCTCCGGCGCAATGGAGTGCGGCACCGGCGCGACGGGACCGGTGTGCGCCCGGGCAGCGTCCTGCGCGCCCCCGGCGGTGTCCGGTTCGGCGAGGACGGGCGCGGCGGGAACAGCGGCGACCGCAGGGACGGCGGGCACAGCAGGGACGGCGGGCACAGCGGGGACGGCGGCCCCGGAGGCCTTCGGCTCGGTCGGCTCCTCGGAGCCCTCGGCCGGCTCCGCCACGGCCACCGGGCCCTCGGTGCGGTCCACCACCGGCACCGACCGGGTGGGCGTACGCACCGACGGAACCGACTTCAGGCCCATCGTGTGCCCGGCCCGCACCTCGGCCAGCATCGCGGCCGCCTCGTCCGCGGTGGGCCGCTCGGCCGGGTCCTTGGCCATCAGCGCGGCCAGCACCGGCCCCAGCGGCCCGGCCCGCCGCGACTCCGGCAGCGGCTCGTCGACCACCGCGGCGAGCGTGGTGATCGGCGAGTCCCGCCGGAACGGCGACTGGCCCTCGACCGCCGCGTACAGCGTCGCCCCGAGGCCCCACAGGTCGGAGGCGGGACCGGGCCGCTCACCCTGGGCGCGCTCCGGCGCCAGGTAGTCCGGCGAGCCGACCAGGTCGCCCGGCCGGGTCAGCTCGGTCGAGCCCTCGTACTTCGCGATGCCGAAGTCCAGCAGCACCACCCGCCCGGTGCCGCGCTCCAGCAGCACGTTGGCCGGCTTCACGTCCCGGTGCAGCACGCCCAGCTGGTGGCCGCGGTGCAGCGCGGCCAGCACCTGGCTGCCGACCTCGGCGGCGGCGCGCGGCTGCAGGGTGCCGTCCTGGCTGATCACGTCGGCCAGCGAGCGGCCGTCGACCAGCTCCATCACGATCCACGGCCGGCCGTCCTGCTCCAGCACGTCGTGCACGGTGATCACACCGGGGTGCTTGATCCGCGCGGCCGCGCTGGCCTCGCGCTTCATCCGGGTGTGCAGGATCTGCAGGTCCTCCTCGGGCAGGTGGTTGACGGTCAGCTCCTTGACCGCGACCTCCCGGTCGAGCATCCGGTCCCAGGCCCGCCAGACGGTGCCCATGCCGCCCCGGCCGAGCCGCTCGCCGAGCTCGTACCGCCCGGCCAGCAAACGCTCCGCCTCGGCCGCCTCCGGCCGGTCCTGCACGCCCATCTGCGCCCGCTCCCCCACACATTCCGCCTGCCGTCACCGCGACGGAGGGCCTGGTGCAGACCACTGTTCGAACAAATCCCACGCACACATTAGGCGCACCTTGCCGCCCCCGGTAATCACGCCCACCCCCCGGACCGGTGGAACGGAATCCGGGCGGGCCGTCAGCCTGCGAACAGCACCACCGCGACGATCCCCAGCACCAGCAGCACGAACACTCCGCCCACCAGCAGCGGGCCCCACAGGGAGGGGGGTATCCGGGGCGGCTTCGCCCCGCTCCCTGCCCCCAAGTCCCCACCGTTCCGGCCCTTTCGGGCACTCCTCCCGGCCCTGGAGCCGACGGCCCTCCCGCCGCGCCCGCGCGGCACCGCCGGCGTCTCCGGCACCGGCACCGGCCCCCCTGCGGCCCGGCTCCGCTCCTCCGCCTCCCCGTCGACCGGCTCCGGCGCCCCCGCCAGCAGCCCCGCCAGCTCCTCGCGCACCGCCTCCGCCGTCGGCCGCAGCACCGGATCGGGCTGCAACAGCCGCTCCACCAGCGGCGCGAGCGGCCCGCACACCACCGAGGGCTCCCGCCGCCCGTCCCGTACGGCCGTCACCAGCTCCGGCACGTCCCGCTCCGGGTACGGCGAACGGCCGGTGACCAGCCGGTGCACCAGCACCCCGAGCGCCCAGCAGTCGCCCGCCGGGCCGCCGTCCAACGGCCAACGCTCCGCCACCGGGCCGACCAGGGTCGCCCGCACCTCGTACCGGCGCCGCCCGCCCGGCCCGCCGAGCTCCTCGGCCAGCGCCTCCTCGGCCACCCCGGCGAGCAGCCCGC
Source organism: Kitasatospora sp. NPDC057518 (assembly GCF_042802075.1). Lineage (NCBI taxonomy): Bacteria > Bacillati > Actinomycetota > Actinomycetes > Kitasatosporales > Streptomycetaceae > Kitasatospora > Kitasatospora sp. NPDC057518. Next base: position 5,347 of record NZ_JBHVEU010000185.1, on the reverse strand, counting down.
CGAGCATCGCCGCGCCGTCCTCGCAGACCAGCACCGCCTCCGCGGTCAGCGCGCCGTGGGTCAGCCCGGCCGCGTGCAGCGCCCGCAGCGCCCCGGCCAGGTCCGCCGCCAACTCGGCCGCCCGGTACGGCGGCAGCGGCCCTTCGGCGAGCAGCTCGGCCACCGTCCGCCCGACCGGCCGCTCCTCCACCGTCCACAGCAGCTCGCCCTCGACGAACGCGCCGACCCCGCGCAGCAGCCGCGGGTGCGCGACCGGCGCGGTCGAACCGACCGCCGCCACCCGGCGCACCATCCGGTCCGCCTGCGCCGCGGCGGCCGCCTCCGGATCCTGGCCCGCCGTCAGCACCCCCGGCAGCTCCAGGGCGCCCAGCAGCACCGATTCACCGGTCCGCTCGTCCACCGCCTGGGCGCGCAAGGGTTCGGGGCGGTCCGTCAGCCGGTACCGCCCCGCCAGCAACTGACCGGGGCCGCCTCGCATGCCAGTTCCTCTCACTCACCGAGCAGCCTACTGAGCGGCTCCCAGGGCCTGCCGTCGAACTCCCTCGCCTCCGGGCGAACGACGGGAGTCCGACGACAGGCCCTAGGCTCGATCCCATGGACTGGACCGATCTGATCGACACCGCCTTCGAGGCATCCGGGAACAGCAGCAAAGCCAACCAGGCCGAGGCCGTCCGCGCCGTCGAGGCGACCGTCATCGACGGCGAGAAGCCGGTCGCCTCCACCGCCGGGCGCCACCCCGACCACTTCCGCAAGGGAGTGCTCGTGCTGACCACCCATCGGCTGCTCTTCCTGAAGGACGGGAAGCCGCCGGTCCCGGTTCCGCTCGCCGCCGTCACCGACGTCACCGTGACCCGCACCAAGCTCAACGGCGAAGTGCTCCTGGTGGTGGCGCTCAGCGGCTCGCACCGCTTCGAGGACGTGGCCAAGGCCGAGTTCTTCGCCGAGCAGCTCCGGGCCTCCGCCCGGGCCGCCCGGAACGCCCCGAAGGCCGGGCCCGCCGCCACCCCGGTCGAGGCGTCCGCCGGCGAGCAGCTCATCGGCCAGCTGGAACGGCTGGCCGCCCTGCGCGCCTCCGGTGCGCTCACCGAGGACGAGTTCACCCGCGCCAAGCAGCGCCTGATCGGTTAGGACCTGCCGCCCTACGGCGCGGGCTGGAAGCTGTTGAAGACGACGTCCCGGAGCGGGGCCTGGGCGGCCCACTCCGCGTCCGGGACTATCCAGTAGATCGAGTACCCGTACTTGGGCGGGGTCCCGGTCACGAAGCCGCGGTTGAGCGAGTGCATCCTGGGCGTGCCGTTGGTCCACTCCCAGTCCGCCGCGTTGGTCCACTGCCGGTAGGTGATCGCCGCCAGGTTGAGCCGCTGGTAGTTGCTGACCTGACCGCGGACGTTCGGCTCCGACTCCTGCCAGTCCGCGACCGCGCTCGCCCCGGGCGACGTGGTCCACTCGATCCGCAGCTGGCTGCCGTCGGCCGCGTTCTTGAAGATCCGCCGGTTGGCGTCCGACCCGGTCGGCTGCAGACCGTCCGGCAGCACGACGGAGAAGCCGCTCGGGTCCTTGTACTCGTGGTACCCGGCCGGCACGGCACCCGGCGCGGCCGGCGCGGGCTGCGCCGGTGCCGCCGGGGGCTGGACGGGAGCCGCCGGCGCACCGGCGGACTGCGCGGGCGCGTCCGGCGCCGCGGCCGGGTCGCCGGTCGGCTGGGCGGGCGCCGGGGCGGGCGCGGGTTCGCCCGTCGGTGCCGACGTCGGCACCGGCTCGGTACCGGTCGCCCCCGGCGAGGTGGCGACCGCGCTCTGCGAGGCCGCGCCGTTCGCGCCGCCGTCGTCGGTGCCGACCATCCGGACGACCGCCACCACTCCCGCGATCAGCAGCAGCACCACGATCACGGTGGCGATGGCCAGCCGTCGCCGGCCGGTGCGCGGATCGGCCCCGGCCGCCTGGGTCGCGCCCATCGTCCACTCGCTGGTCACCGGCCGGATCGGCTCCGCGCCCGGCTCCTCGGACGGCGTCCCGGCGGGCTCCGCGTCCTGGGCCCGACTCCCGACCCGGACCGTCCCCAGCAGCCCGCCCACCGACCGCTTGCGGCCGTTCCCGGTCTGCTCCGGTTCCTTCGGCGAAGACTCCGAGGGCTCCGCGGACTCCGCCGAGGTCGACGCCGACGGCTCGGACGGCTCCGCGGCGTTCGACGCCTCCGCCGGCCCCGCCGCCTTCGACAGCCCCGCCTTCGACAGCCCCGACGCCTTCGAGGCCTTCGGCTCCGGCTCCTCGGCCGGCTTCTCCAGCGGCACCGCGTGCTCGGTGGTCGACTCGGCCCGCGCGGTCGCCTCCGCGACCACCCGCTTGAGCATCGACCGGGTCTGCGAGGCGTCCAGCCGCTCGGCCGGGTCCTTCGCCAGCAGCCCCTCGATCACCGGCTGCAGCGGCCCGGCGTTCACCGGCGCGATCAGGTCCTCGGTCATCACCGCGGTCAGCGTGGCCAGCGCCGAGCCCCGGTCGTAGGGCGGCCGGCCCTCGACCATCGCGTACAGCGTGCCGCCCAGCGACCACAGGTCGGCCGGCGGCCCGGGCTTCTGCCCGCGGGCCCGCTCCGGGGAGATGTACGAGGGCGCGCCGACGAGCATCCCGGTCGAGGTGACGGAGGCGTCGCCCTCCACGCTGGCGATGCCGAAGTCGGTGAGCACGACCCGGCCGTCCTCGCCGATCAGCACGTTGGACGGCTTGACGTCCCGGTGCAGGATGCCGAGCGCGTGCGCCGCGCTGAGCACGCCCAGCACGTCGAGCGCGATCTCCGCCGCCCGGGCGGGGGCCAGCGGCCCGTCCTCCCGGACCACGTCGGCCAGCGAGCGGGACTCGACCAGCTCCATGACGATCCACGGCCGGTCGTCCTCGTCGACCACGTCGAAGACCGTCACCGCCGAACTGTGCCGGATCCGCGCGGTCGCCTTGGCCTCGCGCAGCGTCCGGGTGATCAGCCGGTGCTTCTCCTCCTCGTCGACGCTGGCGTTCATCCGCAGTTCCTTGACCGCGACGGTCCGGCCCAGCATCTCGTCCTCGGCGCGCCAGACGGTGCCCATGCCGCCGCGCCCGAGCACGCCGTTCAGGCGGTAGCGGCCGGCCAGGAGGCGGCCGGTGGAACCCTGCGCCTGGGTCATTCGGAACGTTCCCCCATGTGCTGCTGGCGGTCGTGGTGACGGCGCGTCGGCCCGACCTGGGGCCCGGACGCCCAAGCCTCCATCATCTCCTGTCCGGAGGGCCCGCGACCACCCGGCCCCCGCATCGAGCCGGTACGAACCGGAACGGAGGCGGCGCTCCGTGCCCGATCTGTGATCGAAAACTCGCCAAGATCTGTCCGGACCACTGCTACCGTTCGGCAGCTCATCGTATTCCGGGGGGATTCGACGCCCATGACCGCACCCGCACCGGGCACTGACGGCCCATCGATCCGGCCGCACACCGCCCAGCACTACTCGGTCGCACCACCCCCCGTCTCCCCCGAGGGCTACGTCGCCCCGGGCATGCCCGGCGCCCCCGTGGCCGGCTTCGACCCCGTCGAACCCACGCCCAGGACCACCCCCCGGCACCGCACCGCCCTGGCCGTCTCCCTCGCCCTCCTCGCCATGCTCCTCGGCGGCCTCGCCTACGGCAGCGCCCCGCTGCGCGCCGCCGACAGCCTCGGCTGGCTGGCCATCGCCCCGGCCGGCCTGGTCGCCCTCCCGCTCGGCCGGCTCGGCGGCCAGGGCCGCTTACTCCCGCCGCTCGGCGCCCTCCTCGCGGCCGGCGCCCTGCTCCTCGGCCAGCTGATCGAGCACCTCCGCCGCGTCCACGCCGACGGCCCCGCCCCCGGCGGCCTGCTGCACGACACCGTCACCGCCTGGCGCGCCGACCTCCGCCCCCTCGACGCCGCCTTCTACGCCATCGCCCTCATCGGCGGCTTCCTCCTCACCCGCCGCAGCGCCACGCGTAGTTGACCGCCCGCCCCGTCCCCTCCCCGCACCGCACCCGCCTCCCGCACCGGCCTCCCGCACCGGGAAAAGGAGAAGGCCCCCGCCGTCACCCGGCAGGGGCCCCTCGATCGGGTCAGGTCAGGACTCAGCGGTGGTCGAGCGCCGGGTTGACGGTGACCTCGACCCGCTGGAACTCCTTGAGCTCCGTGTAGCCCGTGGTGGCCATCGCCCGACGCAGCGCGCCGAACAGGTTCATGGTCCCGTCCGGCGTGTGCGAGGGCCCGGTCAGGATCTCCTCGGTGGTACCGACGGTCCCGAGGTCCACGCGCTTGCCGCGCGGCAGCTCCTCGTGGACGGCCTCCATCCCCCAGTGGATCCCCTTGCCCGGGGCGTCCGTCGCCCGCGCCAGCGCGGCACCGATCATGACCGCGTCCGCGCCGCAGGCCACGGCCTTCGGGATGTCCCCGCTGTAGCCGACGCCGCCGTCCGCGATGACGTGCACGTAGCGGCCACCGGACTCGTCCATGTAGTCGCGACGGGCGGCCGCCACGTCGGCCACGGCGGTGGCCATCGGCACCTGGATGCCCAGGACGTTCCGCGTGGTGTGGGCGGCGCCGCCGCCGAAGCCGACCAGCACACCGGCGGCACCGGTCCGCATCAGGTGCAGGGCCGCCGTGTACGTGGCGCAGCCGCCGACGATCACCGGGACGTCCAGCTCGTAGATGAACTGCTTGAGGTTGAGCGGCTCGGCGGCGCTGGAGACGTGCTCGGCCGAGACGGTGGTGCCGCGGATGACGAAGACGTCGACGCCGGCGTCCACCACGGCCTTGGAGAACTCGGCGGTGCGCTGCGGCGAGAGCGCGGCGGCGGTGACCACGCCGGAGTCGCGGACCTCCTGGATCCGCTGCTTGATCAGCTCGGCGCGGATCGGCGCGGCGTAGATCTCCTGGAGCCGGCGGGTCGCGGTGGACTCGTCGGTGATCGCGGCGATCTCGTCCAGCAGCGGCTGCGGGTCCTCGTAGCGGGTCCACAGGCCTTCGAGGTTCAGCACGCCCAGACCGCCGAGGCGGCCGATCTGGATGGCCTGCTGCGGCGAGACCACGCTGTCCATCGGGGCGGCCAGGAACGGCAGCTCGAAGCGGTAGGCGTCGATCTGCCAGGCGATCGAGACCTCCTTCGGGTCCCGGGTCCGGCGGCTGGGGACGACGGCGATGTCGTCGAAGGCGTACGCCCGTCGGCCGCGCTTGCCTCGCCCGATCTCGATCTCAGTCACTTCGAGCCCTTCTGCTTTGTTGCTCATGCCCGCCGGGTCACCCCGGCCGCCCCCCAGTATCCCGTACTGCCGCTGGTCCCGCCCCGACGGCCCGCGCCCGGGCGCACCGGCAGGGGCCCGCCGCCGC
>NZ_JBHVEU010000184.1:0-16337 GCF_042802075.1 Kitasatospora sp. NPDC057518 | reverse complement strand
GCCCCGGTCCGCTCCGGCCTCACGGCCGCCAGGTGTCGTTCAGCGTGACCGTCCCGCCCGAGGGCACCGTCGCCGTCCGGTTGGCGCCGGACTCCCAGGTCACCGCGCCGCTCGCGTCCTTGCGGACGTACTTGTACTGGAAGGACGTGCCGGCCGGCAGCGACAGCGCCAGCGACCAGACCGGGTAGCCCGCCGAGGAGAGCGGCAGCGCCTTCGCCGGGTCCCAGCCGCCGAGCGCCGCGGCGTCGCCGACCAGGTAGATGTTCTGCCCGGGCGTGGTGGTCGCGTTGACGTTGAACGAGGCGCCGGAGACGCTCGCGCCGGGCTGGACGTACAGCGCGACCGCGTCGCCCGCGCCGACCGTCGCGGTGAACTGCCCGTCGGCGCCCACCTGGTAGGTCGGGCCGGTGCAGCCGCCGCCGGCCTGCGGGTCGCCGTGCTGGACGTCGCAGTAGGTGCCGGCCGGCAGCCCGGTCTGGAAGGTCCGGGTGATCGCGGCGCCCTCGTGGTTGATCGCGACGTAGCCCTTGCCGCCGCGGCCGAAGGCGATCGCGTTGCCGCCGTTGGACCACCAGTTGCTCACCCCGGTGCCCGCCACCGCGTTGCGGAAGCCGACCATGTTGGCGATCTGCCGCCAGGCGTGGGTGCAGTTCCAGCCGTCCTGGTAGCAGGCGTTGACGGTGCCGCCGTTCGGCGGGCCGTCGTCCTTGTTGGCGAAGGAGTAGCCGGAGTAGACGTTGGGGGCGCCGTACGGCGAGGCCAGCAGGAAGACGTTGGCGAGCGTGTAGGTGTTGCCGTAGGTGGAGTTGAGGGTGGAGCCGTTGCGCTCGGTGTCCCAGTTGTCGACGAAGGTGCGCGCCTGGCCGCTCGGCAGGTAGCCCCAGGAGGCGCCCCAGCCGCTGAGGTTGGCGAGCTTGTCGGTGGTGAACATCCGCTTGAGGTCGGTGCCGACCCGGAACTCGTCCAGGTCGCCGGTGCCGGTGTACTCGGTGGGCTGGACCGGCTCGCCGGCGCCGTAGATGACCTCCTGGACCCAGTACGCCTTGGGGTTGGCCATCCTGGCCTTGATCGCGGCGAGATCGGCGGCGGCGATGTGCTTGGCGGCGTCGATCCGGTAGCCGTCGACGCCGAGCGAGGCCAGGTCGTCCAGGTAGTGCGCGATGGTGGTCTGGACGTAGGCGCTGCCGGTGTCCAGGTCGGAGAGGTTCTCCAGTTCGCAGTTCTGGACGTTGCCGCGGTCCTGGTAGTTGGTGATCGGCTGGCGGCAGCCGTGGAAGTCCTGGTCCTGGTACGTGCCGGGGTAGTTGTACTTGGTGTACGCGGTGCCGCCGGTGCCGGTGCCGGAGCCCGCCGACATGTGGTTGACCACCGCGTCGGCTATCACCTTGACCCCGGCCGCGTGGCAGGTGGCGACCATGTTCTTGAACGACGTGCGGTCGCCGAGCCGTCCGGCGATCTTGTAGCTGACCGGCTGGTAGGAGGTCCACCACTGCGCGCCCTGGATGTGCTCCTGCGGCGGGGAGACCTCGACGAAGCCGTAGCCCTTGGGCCCGAGGGTGGAGGTGCAGGCCTGGGCGACGGAGTCGAAGCGCCACTCGAAGAGGGTGGCGGTGACGTCCTTGCCGTTGTTGGCGGGCGGGGCGGCCTGGGCGGCGGGGGCACCGAGGGAGGTGCCGAGCGAGAGGGCGAGCGCCGCCGAGGCGGCGAGCGCACCGGCCGCGCGGGCGGGCCGGCGGGCGGGGGCGGTGGTGACCACGTCGTCTCCTGGGGGTGGCTGGGGTGGGGCAGCCGGAGGGGGAGCCTGCGGAAGGGCCGCAGGGGAACTGCAGGAAGTTTCTGCAACTTGCCGGAAACTTGCAGCGCCGAACCTAGAGGCACCCGCGGGGGCCGTCAAGACCTTGGTCGAAAGCCCGGGAGAAGCCGAGGAGGAGCCGGGGAGCGAGCCCGGGAGCAGACCCGGGAGACGCCGAGGAGAAGCCGAGGAGGAGCCGGGGCCGGGCCAGGAGGGGCGGGCACGACAAGGGCCCGGCAGCCGTAGCCGCCGGGCCCCTCACCTGTCCTGGTTCACCGGCCCGTCAGGAGCCGGCCCGGGTTCAGCCGGTCTGGATGGAGGTGTCGTCGATCACGAAGCTGGTCTGGAGCGAGGCGTCCTCGGTCCCGGCGAACTTCACGGTGACCGTCTGGCCCGCGTAGGCCGACAGGTCGAAGGTGCGCTGCTGGTAGCCGGCCGCGGCGTCCACGTTGGAGTAGGTCTTCAGCGCGGTGCCGTTCACCGAGACGGTCAGCTTGTCGTACGCGGTGGTGCCCGACTCGGCGGTGTCGATGTGCAGCCAGAAGCTCAGCGTCGCCTTGCAGCCGGCCGGGATGCTCACCGTCTGCGACAGCGAGTCCGAGTGGGTGGAGCCGTAGCCGTTCAGCCACGCCTTCCAGGAGCCGCTGTGGGCCGCCTGCGAGGCGCTGCTGTCCACCACGCCGCTCGACGCGGTCCACGGCGTGGCCGTGCCCGACTCGAAGCCCTCGTTGCCCAGCAGCTGGGCCGGGGTGCAGCCGCCGCCACCGGTGGAGACGGTCCAGGTGAAGCTGGTCGTACCGGTCTTGCCGGCCGAGTCCTTCGCCGTGACGGTCACGTTGTAGGTGCCCGCGGTGGAGGCGGTGCCGGTGATCGCGCCGGTGGAGGCGTTGATCGACAGGCCGGTGGGCAGGCCGGTGGCCGAGTAGGTCAGCGGGGCGGTGCCACCGGTGGCCTTGATCGCCAGGTTGACCGCGCCGCCGACGGCGGTGGACTGGTTGCCCGGGTTGGTGACGGTGACGCCGCCCGGGTTGGGCGCCGTGCCGACGTTGACGCCCGCCCAGGCGGTGCCGACCGCGGCCAGCTCGGCGCTGCCGGCCCCGTACAGGTCGGTGGCCGCCTTCTCCGTCGCGGTGCGCGCCGCGGCGTAGTTGGTGCTGGAGGTCATGTAGGTGGTCAGCGCCCGGTACCAGATGGCCGCCGCCTTGTCCCGGCCGATGCCGGTGACCGCGATGTTGCCCTGGGTCGGCGAGTCGTAGTTGACGCCGTTGATGGTCTTCGCGCCGCTGCCCTCGGACAGCAGGTAGAAGAAGTGGTTGGCGACGCCGGACGAGTAGTGGACGTCCTTGTTGCCGACGGTGGAGGACCAGTAGTCGGCCGAGGCACCGTCCTTGGACGGCTTGTCCATGTAGCGCAGCGGGGTGCCGTCCCCGTTGATGTTGATCAACTCACCGATCAGGTAGTCGGGGTTGTCGGTCGGGATGTTGGCGTAGAACTCGACCATCGTGCCGAAGATGTCCGAGGTGGCCTCGTTGAGGCCGCCGGACTCGCCGGAGTAGGTCAGGTTGGCGGTGGCCGCGGTGACGCCGTGGCTCATCTCGTGGCCCGCGACGTCCAGCTCGGTCAGCGGCGCGGTGTTGTTGCTGCCGTCGCCGTACGTCATGCAGAAGCAGGAGTCGTCCCAGAACGCGTTCACGTAGTTGTTGCCGTAGTGGACGCGGCTGTAGGCGCCGACACCGTCGTTGCGGATGCCGTTGCGGCCGAAGGTGTTCTTGTAGTAGTCCCAGGTGGCCGCGACGCCGTAGTGGGCGTCGACCGCGGCGGACTCGCCGTTGTTGACGGTGCCGTCGCCCCAGGTGTCGGTGGACTTGCTGTACAGCGTGCCGGTGCCCGAGGTCCCGTGGTTCAGGTTGGTGGTGTACATCCCACCGCGGGTGCCGTCCTTCAGCTGGTACGACGAACCCGACTGGGTGGTGCCGATGGTGACGTTGCCGACGAAGACGCCCTTGCCGGAGCCGGTCTCGATGCCGTCCCACTGCTGGATGACCTGGCCGCTGGTGGCGTCGGTGACGACGTGCATCTTGCTCGGGGTGCCGTCGGACTTGGTCGAGGAGACCACGGTCTCCCACGCCAGCCGGGGGCTGTTGTCCGCGGCCCAGACCACCAGGCGCGGCGCGGTGTCGACCGCGGTGCCCTGCTCGGCGGCGAGCGCGGCGGTCTGCGCGGCCGGGGCGGCCAGCTTCGGCGTGGTGCTGACACCGCTCAGCGGGGCGGTGCTGGCCCGGTCAACGCTCTTGGTCGCACCGGTGGGCGCCTGGTGCACCACCAGGTCCCCACCCAGGACGGGCAGTCCGTTGAGGGTGCGCTCGTACCGCAGGTGGCGGGTGCCGTCCGCGTCCTGGAAGACGTCCTTGGTGACCAGCTTCTCCTCACCGCTCAGCCCGAGGCTCTGGGCGAGGCTGGTGGTCTGCTGGTTCGCGGCGGAGATCAGCTGGGCGCGGTTCGCCTGCTGGGCCGCGACGGCGGCCGGCGCGTCCGGCGTGGCCGCCTGGGCGATCACCGGTATGCCGGTGACCAGCAGCGCGGTGGAGGCGGCCATGACAACCGCCGCCTTCCGTGCGTGAGCGTAACGGGACATGCGGACTCCTTTTCCGACCGGCGCTGGGTCGCGCACGGTGGAGAGAAACCTGAGCCGCGGGGTCGCGGCGCAGTGGGGGCCCCCGCCGGGTGCGACGGGAGTGCGGATGCGGTGCTCACAACTCGTTGCAGGGTCGGACGCGCTGCACCTGAACTGGAACAGCTGCACCGGGGGGTGGGGTCCCCTCGTCTACAGCCGGGGGAATCGTGGCAGCAAACGAGCCGTTAATGACAGATGCATGCCACGGATTGGCCGATTCATTACCGAAACCGTATGGAGGGCGCTCCGTCAGTTGTGTTACCCCACGACGAACTCGTGAACACGGTTTTCATGGCCCCGGACAAAGTTCGATCACCACCGGCAGTCGGTGACCAGCACTCAGGGCCGGTTCCGGCCCCGGCGGGTGGCCGACAGCGCCCGGCAGACCCGGCACGTCACAGTTCCGGCCGTGCCATCAACGGTTTCCGGCCATCGTGCGTCCGGAACGCAACCGTGCCCCCGCCGACCGCGAACGGGCCCCGCACCACCTGAACAGTGGTACGGGGCCCGGGAGTTGTCGGGTGTACGAATCAGTGTCGGACGGGTGGGCGCCGGAACGAACCGGTGCCGACCGGTCGGCGACGGCGGGTCAGCGCTGGACGAACACCGCCACGGTGCGGCCCGGCACGGTGAAGGTGCCGGTCGCGGCGTCGAAGCCGGACCGCTGCACCACCCGGTCCGCCCCGCCCGCCTGGACGGGGTGCAGCGCCTGGCCGGTGCCCTTCAGCGCCGGCACGGTCTGCGCCTGCGCCGTGGGCGTGGCGTTGAAGACCACCGTGACGCCCTTCTCCGCCCCCGGCAGCCCGGTGCCGTCCAGGTGCAGGGTGATCACCCCGGGCGTCTCACCGGCGGTGCCGGAGAGCGGGTAGGAGAGCCGCTGCTGGACGGCGGCCAGGCTCGGCAGCGAGAACAGCGGCGAGGACTGCTTGATCCGCAGGAACTCCTGGTACTGCGCCGAGGCCGACCGGATGTCGGCCGCGCCGACGGTCAGCTCCGGGTTCGCCAGCAGGGACCGGGCGGCCGGCCACTGCTCCTGGTTGTCCTTCGCCATCGGCAGGCCGCGGCCCCAGCTGTTGCCCTGGGCCGGGTCCCAGTGGATCGCGTTGAACCAGTCCCCCGAGTCGTAGGAGTTGGAGTCGAGCGACTTGGAGCGCAGCAGGTCGCTGCCGGCCTGGGCGAAGCCCGCGCCCTGGGTGAGCGCGGTCAGCGAGAGCCCGAGCGCCTGCATCCGGGCCCGGTCGGCGGGCGCGGTGCCGGTCGGCAGCTTGTACGCGAGCGCGTCGAAGAGGTCGGTGTTGTCGTGGGCGTCCACGTACTCCACCGCCTCGCCGGGCTTGGCCGCGTACCCGGTCGGGGCGCCGTTGTAGTCGACCTGGGCGCCGGTGACGGGCTTTCCGGAGCTGTCGGTGAAGGAGTAGCCGGCCAGGTTGCCGGTCAGCCCGACCTTCAGCTGGTCCATCTGGTGCAGCAGCCGGGCCTTCTGCTCCTCCGGGGTGCCGTTCGCGGCGGAGCCGTTCGGGTCGGTGTACAGGCCCGAGGCGAAGCCCTGCTGCGGGGCGGAGTTCAGCATGAAGTTGCCGCCGCGGGCGGCGTCCCGGATCCGGTCGTCGAAGGTGGCGATGCCGGTGCCGGCCATGTTCTGCTGGGTGGCCTGCTCGAACCGGGCGTTGTTCGCGACGGCGCCGAAGTTCCAGCCCTCGCCGTAGAGGAACACGTTCTTCCCGTCCACGCCGTCCGAGTCCGGCGTCATCTTCCGCAGCGCGGCCTGCACGTCCAGCATGGTGGACTTCGGGTCCAGGCCCATCAGGTCGAAGCGGAAGCCGTCCACCTTGTACTCGCGGGCCCACAGCGTCACCGAGTCGACCACCAGCCGGTTCATCATGGCGTGCTCGGGCGCGGTGTCGGCGCAGCAGCTGTCCGCCGTCACCTTGCCGTCGGCGTCCAGCCGCTGGTAGTAGCCGGGAACCACCTTGTCCAGCACCGAGTGCTCGGCCTGGCCACTGGCGGCGGTGTGGTTGTAGACCACGTCGAGCACCACCCGCAGCCCGGCCGCGTGCATCGCCTGCACCATCTGCCGGAACTGCACCGTGCGGGCGACCCCGTTCGGGTCGGTGGCGTACGAGCCCTCCGGCACGTTGTAGTGCAGCGGGTCGTAGCCCCAGTTGTACGCGTCGTCGGCGGCCACGGCCGCCACGCACTCCTGCTGCTTCGGGCCGTCCGGGGGAAGGGACTTGAGGTCGCAGGCCGGCAGCTTCTGGTCGGCCCGGTTCTCCCGGACGGTGGCGATGTCGAAGGTCGGCAGCAGGTGGACCGTGGTCACCCCGGCCTTGGCCAGGTCCCGCAGGTGCCGCATGCCGGCCGAGTCCGACTCGGTGAACGCCAGGTAGGTGCCGCGCTCGGCGGCCGGAACGGTGGGGTCCTCCACCGAGAAGTCCCGGACGTGCAGTTCCTGGATCTGCTGCTGCGCCGGCGGGACGGCCTGCGGGCGGGCGTGGTCGTCCCAGCCCGCGGGCTTGAGCGCCTTGGCGTCGAGGTCGGCGACCAGGCTGCGCCGGGAGTCGGTGGACAGCGCCACCGAGTACGGGTCGGTGACGGTGTTGACCACCAGCTGCTGGGTGGACGGCGCCCAGACCTTCACCTGGTACAGGTAGTACCTGCCGTCCAACTCGCCCTTGTCGCGGACGACTTCCCAGACGCCGGTCTCGTCGTCGAGCTTCAGCGGCAGCGTCTTCGGGGTGCCCCCGGTGGCGCTGTCGAAGACCTGGACGGAGACCTCCTGCGCGGTCGGCGCCCAGAGCGACAGCGCCACCTTGCCGTTGTAGTAGGCCGGGCCGAAGTCGACCTTGCCGGTCCGCCCGGCGTACAGGTCGTCCAGCACGCCCGGGGTCTGCACCCCGGTGCCGGCCAGGACGGCGCCGCTGGGCAGGTGTTCGGTGAACAGCAGCTGGCCGCGGAGCGCGGCCGGGACGCGGGCGGCGTCCCTGGGGTCCACGGTGAAGGCCCGGTAGCCCGCCAGGTGCGGGTACTCGGCCTTCTGCGCGTCGGTCAGCCCGCCCTTGGCCGGGGTGAGCCGCAGCCACTTGCCGGGCTTGGTCAGCGCGCCCTTGTCGGCCCGGATGCCGCCCTCGGGGTCGTAGACCAGCTGGGCGCTGGTGCCGCCGGCCAGGGCCTCGTCGCCCGCGCCGTAGTTCGCCGGGACGACGACGGTCCTCGCGTCGATCCACTGGGCCTTGGCGCCGGTGAGGTCGATCTGCGAGGAGGCGGCCGGGTTCTGCGGCAGCAGGTAGCCCTCGCGGCCGCCGAGCACCCAGACCTCCCTGCCGTTGACGGCGAGGTCCAGCGACTGGTCGGCGGGCAGGTCCTTGTCGTTGCCCTTGTGCAGGATGTAGCTGAGGCTGGTCGCCCCGGGGGCGAGCGGCACCTCGAAGACGGCGCCGAAGGCGTCGCGGCGGGCCGGGGTCAGCGGCTTGCCCCAGTCGGTCGGGGTGGCGGCGCCGGTCCAGTCGTGCAGGCCCCAGCCGTCGTAGTTGCCGTCGGCCCGGTTGTAGTGGATGACGGCGGTGTTCGCCGGCTGGCCAGGACCGGTCGACCCAGACGGCGGCCCCGGGTCGGCGGTGCGCACCGCCGGGTCGCCCTGCCGAAGCCACACCTCGCCGGTGCTGCCGACGTCGAGGTGCCGGTCGGCGTCGACGTCCTTGACGCCGTCCTTCTCCACGATGAAGCCGACGTCCGAGGCGCCGGGCTTGAGCTTCACGTACGCGAAGGCGCCGTACGCGTCCCGCCCGGTGAAGGCGTGCCCGGCCGGCCACGGGGTGGCCTCGCCGTCGGCGAGGTCGCCCCAGGCGTAGAGGTTCCAGCCGTCGTAGTCGCCGTCCGGCCGGTTGTAGTGGACGACGGCGTACGGGCGGGAGCCGGCGGTGGGCGCGGGCTTGGGCGCGGGGGTGCCGGTGGTGAAGCTCGCGGTGGCGGAGCGCAGGTGGCCGCTGGAGTCCCGGACGACGGCCTTGTAGCGGACCACCGTGCCGGGGGCGACGGCGGCCAGGTCCTGGGTGACCTTGTACCCGCCGTTGTCGGCGGTGCCCAGGGTCTGCCAGGGCCCGTTGCCGATCTGGGCGGCGAAGCTCACCCGGTTGAAGCCGCCGTCCGTGGTGGCGCCGACCGTGACGAGCCCGGTCGAGCCGTCCGCGGGCGGCTGCACCGAGAGCTGCGGCGCGGCGGCCACCGGCGCGAGCCGGCCGCCCGCCTTGAGGACGAGCGAGGACAGCGCGGGCACGGTGACCGTCACCTTGCGGTCGGCGCCGCTGGTGACGCGGGCGCCCGCCGCCGGGTAGACCGGGTCGAAGCCCATCCCCGCCGAGAAGGTGTCCAGGGTGACGGTCTTCGCCTCGGCGGCGTTGTTGACCGCGACCACGTACTCGACCTGCTGCCCGGCGTCGATCCGGGAGAAGGCGTACACGCCGGCGCCGTCGGCGGCGTACCGCTCGATCTGGGCGCCGTCGGCCAGGGCCGGGTTGTCGCGGCGCAGCTTGGCCAGTCCGGCGATGCCCTGGTAGAGCTCGCCGCCCTGCCCGTACCGGTCGGCCGGGCCGGAGGGGCCGCCGAGCACCCGGTCGCCGTTGTAGGAGGCCGTCTTCGAGGCGAACAGGTCCTGCCGGGCGTCCTTGTCGCCGCCCGCGCCGGTGAAGCCCTGCTCGTCGCCGTAGTAGACGACGGGCTGGCCGCGGGTGAGGAACTGCAGCTCGTTGCCGAGCCGGTCCTTCCTGAGCAGGGTGGCGTCGTCGGCGCCCGGGTTGTCGGCGAGCAGGAAGGAGCCGAAGCGGCCCATGTCGTGGTTGCCGAGGAAGGTGGGCAGCTCGTACGCGTCGGTGTCGGCGCTGGTGTAGCGGTAGTCCTGGGCGTAGACGTCGGCGAGGCCGCGCGCCGAGCCGCCCTGCGAGACGTAGGAGCGGGCCACGCCCTGGAACGGGAAGTCCAGGGTGGCCTGGAGCCTGCCCTTGGTGACGTACGGCGAGGTGACCGCCGGGTCGCCGGAGTAGACCTCGCCGAACATGAAGAACTTCTTGTTGCCCTGCTTGGCGGCGAAGTCCTTGAGCGCGGGCGCCCACTGCTGCCAGAACGCCATGTTGACGTGCTTGACGGTGTCGATCCGGAAGCCGTCCACGCCGGCGTCCTTGACCCACTGCTGGTAGACCTTCTCGAAGCCCTTCACCACCTTGGGGTTCTGGGTGTCGAGGTCGTCCAGGCCGCTGAAGTCGCCCTCGGTGGCGGACTCGCCGACGAAGGTCGAGTCGCCCCGGTTGTGGTAGAGCGCCGGGTCGTTGAGCCAGGACGGGGTCTTGGCCGCGGCGTCGGCCGGGGTGCGGAAGACCGGGGTGTAGGGGAAGGAGTCCTTGGTGGTCCGCGGCCAGGGGGCGCCCGCGTCGGCGACGGCGGTCTCGTCCACCGGGTTCCCGTCCGCGTCGAGCGTCGGGTAGGCGCCGGCGGAGCGGTAGCCGTACTGCTTCTCGGCGTAGTCGATGACGTCGGCGGTGTGGTTGGTGATGACGTCGAAGAAGACCTTGATGCCGCGGGCGTGCGCCTTGGCTATCAGCTCCTTGAGCTGCTCGTTGGTGCCGAAGTGCGGGTCGACCTGGGTGAAGTCGGTGATCCAGTAGCCGTGGTAGCCGGCCGAGGCATCGGCCCCGCTGCCCTGCACCGGCTTGTTCTTGAAGATCGGGGCCAGCCAGATCGCGGTGGTGCCGAGGTCCTGGACGTAGTCGAGCCGCTGGATCAGCCCGGCCAGGTCGCCGCCGTGGTAGAAGCCCTTGTCCGCGGGGTCGAAGCCGTTCTCCAGCCGCCCCCCGGTGATGCCTCCGGCGTCGTTGGCGGTGTCGCCGTTGGCGAAGCGGTCGGGCAGGACGAAGTAGAACTGCTCCCGGGTGAGGTCGTGCCGCCCTGCGGTGGCCGCCAGCGCGGCGTCCGAGGGCGGGGCCGGCGGGGCGGCGGCGAGGGCCGCGGGGGCGCCGCCGAGGGTGGCGGCGGTCAGGGCCGCGGCCAGCAGGACGGCCGTGCGGCCCGGAGGTCTGCGGCGGCCAGGGGTTCGTTCGGCAGTGCTCCGTCGGGGGCGGAGCGGGGCATCGGCCACTGAGGGCTCCCTTAGGGGGAAGGGGCGATCGATTTCCCAGGAAGCTAGCGGCCTGCAATATGTTTCAGCAAGATGCAGAAATCGTTTCGTCGCCGGAAGTTCCAGGTGGAGGACCGTCTCCGACCACCCCGATTACTCCCCTGGAGCGACGCGCGTGACAATGGGACGTATGTCCGTCCCACCGGTATGCACCCAACCCCCGAGCACCCCCTACCCCGGTGGGCGCCGGCCCCTACCCCTCAAGGGGGACAGCCGGTGAAGAATCCACTTCCAGAGGATGAGCAGACGGCTACGAGCGGTCTGGCAGACTTGCCGTCCATGGGGGAACCGACCGAGATCCAGCGAGGCGACGCCCGGCGCGCCGACGCGGCCAGCGGTGGCGGTTCCGAAGCAGCGAAGGCCGTCCCCGGCCGCCTGCCCGATGGAGCCACCCGTGCCGCCCAGTCCCGTACCGCCGCCCTGCGCAGCCGCGTCAGCGCCCAGCGCCGCTCACCGGCCAGGCCGCGGATCTGGTTCGAGCTGGCGCTGATCGGGATCAGCTACTGGGTCTACTCGATCGTGCGCAACGCGGTTCCCGAACAGGAAGCGATAGCCCAGAAGCACGCGGGCTGGATCTGGGACCTGGAGAACCACCTCGGCATCGCCGTCGAGCGCTCGATCAACCACGCCGTGGACAGCGTCGGGTGGCTCATCACGGGGATGAACTACTACTACGCGACCCTGCACTTCGTGATCACGATAGGCGTGCTGGTCTGGCTCTACCGCAGCCACCCCGGGCGCTACGTCGCGGCCCGCACGGTGCTGTTCGTGACCACCGGGATCGCCCTGGTCGGCTTCTACTTCTTCCCGCTGGCCCCGCCCCGGCTGATGACCGACGGCGGCTTCATCGACACCGTGAAGGTCCACGGCACCTGGGGCTCGATGGCCTCCGGGCCCGCCGCGCACGTCTCCAACCAGTACGCGGCCATGCCCTCGATGCACATCGGCTGGTCGATGTGGTGCGGTCTGGCGATCTTCTTCCTGGCCCGCCGCACCTGGGTCAGGGTGCTCGGCCTGATGTACCCGGCCGCCACCCTGGTGGTGATCGTCTCCACCGCCAACCACTTCTGGATGGACGCCGTCGGCGGCGAGCTCTGCCTGATGGTGGGCTTCCTCACCGCCCGCTGGATGTACCACGAGTGGGTCTACCGGCTGCCGAAGGTGCCCGCCCGGGAGATGCCGGCCGACCGGCCGATCACCGTCCCGGAGCAGTGGAGCGAGCCCGCGGTCAGCAGCGCGCGCCGCTAGCGCCCGTCTTCGAAGGGGCCCCGACCGGGGCCCCTTTCGCGTACCCGGGGCGGGCCGTCCCCGTGCGCGGCCCCGGTCAGTCGGCGCCGTAGAACAGCCGGTCCACCACCGCCCGGGCCCGCCGGGTGGTCCGCCGGTAGTCGTCCAGCAGCTCGCCGCTGTGCCCGGAGCCGTACCCGAGGTAGCGGGCCACCCCCGCCAGCTCCCGGGCCTCCCCCGGGAAGCTGTCCCCGGGCCGCCCGCGCACCAGCATCACCGCCGCCCGCACCCGGGAGGCCAGCACCCAGGCCGTGTCCAGCACCTCGGCGTCCTCCGGCTCGACCAGCCCGGCCTCCGCGGCCGCGGCCAGCGCCGCCCTCGTCCGGGTGGTGCGCAGGGCCGGCAGCTCGTACCCGTGCCGGAGCTGCAGCAGCTGCACCGTCCACTCGACGTCCGCCAGCCCGCCCCGGCCGATCTTGGTGTGGGTGGTCGGGTCGGCCCCGCGCGGCAGCCGCTCGGCCTCGATCCGCGCCTTGATCCGGCGGATCTCCACCAGGTCCCGCTCCGGCACCCCGCCGCCGGGGTAGCGCAGCGGGTCGATCAGCTGCCGGAACCGCGCGCCCAGCTCCTCGTCCCCGGCCACCGGTTCGGCCCGCAGCAGCGCCTGGCTCTCCCAGGCGTGCGACCAGCGCCGGTAGTACGCCGCGTACGAGGCGAGGGTGCGCACCAGCGGGCCGCTGCGGCCCTCCGGTCGCAGGTCGGCGTCGACCAGCAGCGGCGGCTCGGTGGACGGCGCGCCCAGCTGGGCGCGCAGCTCGTGGCAGACCGCCTGGGCGGCCCGGGCGGCCGCCTCCTCCAGCGAGCCGAGCAGCGGCTCGTGGACGAAGAGCACGTCCGCGTCCGAGCCGTAGCCCAGTTCGTGGCCGCCGAAGCGGCCCATCGCGATCACCGCGATCCGGGTCGGCAGGTCCCCGTGCTCGGCCTCCCAGCCGGCCACGCAGGCGCGCAGCGCGCCGCCCAGGGTGGCGGCGTTGAGCGCGGTGAGCGCCTCCCCGGCGGTGTCCAGCGCCTCGGCCGGGTCCTCCCCGAGCCGCCCGAGCACGTCCGCGGCGGCGGTGCGGAACAGCTCGCGGCGGCGCACCGAGCGGGCGGCGGCCACCGCGGCGTGGGTGGACCCGGCCCGGCCGACGGCGGCCAGTATCTCCGACTGCAGCGCCGCCCGGCCGCGCGGTTCCAGGCCGTGCGGGTCGCCCAGCATGGCCACCGCCTCGGGGGCGCGCAGCAGCAGGTCGGGGGCGAGCCAGCCGGCCGACAGCACCCGGGCCAGCTGTTCGGCGGCGGCGCTCTCGTCCCGCAGCAGCCGCAGGTACCAGGGGGTGCGGCCGAGCGCGTCGGAGACCTGGCGGAAGTTGAGCAGCCCGGCGTCCGGGTCCGCGGACTCGGCGAACCAGCCGAGCAGCACCGGCAGCAGGGTGCGCTGGATCGCCGCCTTGCGGCTCACCCCGGAGGCGAGCGCGCTGAGGTGCCGCAGCGCGGCGGCCGGGTCCGCGTAGCCCAGCGCCTCCAGCCGGGCCCTGGCCGCCTCCGGGCTGAGCCCGGTGGCGCCCGGCGGCAGTTCGGCGACGGCGTCGAGCAGCGGCCGGTAGAACAGCTTCTCGTGCAGCCGCCGGACCTCCATCGCGTGCCGCTTCCACTCGCGCTGCAGCGCGGCCACCGGGTCGGCGCGGGTGTCGTCGTTGATCAGCGCCGCCAGTGAGCGGGCCAGCCGGCGCAGGTCCTCGGCCCCGGTGGGCATCAGGTGGGTGCGGCGCAGCCGGTACAGCTGGATGCGGTGCTCCAGCGAGCGCAGGAAGCGGTACGCGGCGTCCAGCGAGGCGGCGTCCGCCCGGCCGACGTAGCCGCCCCGGGAGAGCGCGGCCAGCGCCTCCAGGGTGTTGCCGCTGCGCAGCGCCGGGTCGGTGCGGCCGTGCACCAGCTGGAGCAGTTGGACGGAGAACTCGACGTCGCGCAGCCCGCCCGGGCCGAGCTTGAGCTGGCGGTCCAGCTCGGTGGCCGGGATGGAGTCGATCACCCGGCGGCGCATCTGCTGCACGTCGGCGACGAAGTTCTCCCGGGCGGCGGCCTGCCAGACCATCGGGGCGAGCGCCGCCACGTACGCGGCGCCGAGCTCGGCGTCCCCGGCGACCGGGCGGGCCTTGAGCAGCGCCTGGAACTCCCAGGTCTTGGCCCAGCGCTGGTAGTAGGCGAGGTGGCTGGCCAGGGTGCGCACCAGCGGGCCGTTGCGGCCCTCGGGGCGCAGGTTGGCGTCCACCGGCCAGATGGTGCCCTCGCCGGTGGTGTCCGCGCACAGCCGGGTGAGGGCGGCGGCCAGCCGGGTGGCGGCCTTGAGCGCCTCGTGCTCGTCCACGCCCTCGCGCGGCTCGGCGACGAAGACCACGTCCACGTCCGAGACGTAGTTGAGCTCGCGGCCGCCGCACTTGCCCATGCCGATCACGGCGAGCCGGCAGGCCGCGGCCGCCTCCGGGTCCTGCTCGGCGGCGAGGTCCAGGGCGGTCTGGAGGGTGGCGCCGGCCAGGTCGGCGAGTTCGGCGGCGGTCTGCGCGAGGTCGGTGGTGCCGGTGAGGTCGCGGGCGGCGATGGCGAGCAGGCAGCGGCGGTAGGCGACGCGCAGCGCGTTCGCGGGGCCGAGGGTGTCGTCCCGGACGCCCTCGGCGAGGGAGCGGCGGAAGTCCTCCGGGCCGGGGTGCATGTCGCGCAGTTCGAAGGTGACCAGCACGTGCCAGTCGTGCGGGTGCCGGGCCAGGTGGTCGCCGAGCGCGGTGGAGACGCCGAGCACGCCGAGCAGCCGGTCGCGCAGCGGCTTGGAGGTGGTGAGGGTGTCGCGCAGGGCGTGCCGGTCGGCCGCGTCGGCGGCCTCCAGCAGCCGGGACAGGCCGAGCAGCGCGAGGTCGGGGTCGGCGGTGGCGCCGAGCGCGTCCAGCAGCACGGGGTCGTCGGCCAGGCCCTCCAGCCCGGGGCCCTCCAACAGCCGCACCGCCCGCGCCGGGTCGGTGAACCCGCGCCGGACCAGCCGGTTCTCCGGCCGGCTGACCCGGCTCCCGGCCCGCTGCTCCTCCACCGCCATCGGCCCCTCCATCCGTCCGCCCAGGGGCCCGTCCGGGCCTGGCAGGTCCGTCCGGGCCCTAGCAGGTTACGCGCCCCGGCACCCCGTCGCCGGACGCGACCGCCCGCCGCCGTCGGCGTGACCTCGGCCCCGCCGTGCTCGTTCACCCGGGCGCCGCCCCCGTCCCCCGCCCCCGGAGCGCCGATGCCCACGACCGGCCCCAGCCGCCTGCCCTCGCTCACCGGGCTGCGCTTCTGGGCCGCCCTGCTGGTGGTGCTCTACCACCTCTCCCGCAAGGTGGGCGAGCTGCCGCTGCTCAGCCCGCTCGCCTGGTACGGCCGTTCGGGCGTGACGTTCTTCTTCGTGCTCTCCGGTTTCGTGCTGGCCTGGACGTACGGGGCCTCGCCCGCCCGGCCGTGGGTCTTCGCCCGCCGCCGGTTCGCCCGGATCTGGCCGCTGCACGTGCTGACCACCGCGCTGTCCCTGGGCGCGGACGCGGCGATCGGCGCGGTGCTGCCGGTGGCGGCGGCGCTCTGGTCGCTGGCGCTGGTGCACCCGTGGGCGCTGCCCACCCTGTACGGCGGCAACCCGGCCTCCTGGTCGCTGGGCGCCGAGGCCTGGTTCTACCTGCTGTTCCCGCCGCTGCTGCGCCTGCTGGCCCCGCGCCGGCGCGCCTGGCTGCCGCTCGCGGCCCTGTGCGCCGTGCTCGGCCCGGTGCTGTGGGCGGCCGGCGCCGTGCTGCCCGCCGACCCGACGGTGCGCGGCTGGCTGCTGGACTACCTGCCGCCGGCCCGGACCCCGCAGTTCGTCCTGGGCGTGGTCACCGGCCTGGCCGTGCGGCACGGCGTGCTCCCCCGGGTGCGCCTCCTGCGGCCGGGGCTCCTCCCGGCGGCCGCCGCCGTGCTGCTCTTCCACGTCCTGCTGGTCCCCTGGCACGCCGCCGTCCCGGACTCCTCCTGGTACGGCCCGTACAGCGCCTCCCAGTTGCTGTCCGCACCGCTGTTCGCCGCCCTGCTGGCGGCCGCCGCCCGGCGGGACGCCTGCGGGGCCCCGCCCCGGCTGCTGGCGGGCCGGACGGCCGTACGGCTCGGCGAGTGGTCGTACGCCTGGTACCTGGTGCACGAGATCGGCGTCCGCTGCTGGCTGGCCGTCCAGGACCGCCCGGCGCCGGGGGCCGCGACGCTCGGCGTCTGGCTGCTGCTGGCGGGCGGCTCGCTGGTGGCCGCGGGGGCCCTGTACCGCTGGGTGGAACGCCCCTGCGAGCGGCTGCTGCGCGGCGCCCCGCGGGGCCGGGACGCGGCGGCGCCGCTGCCGCCCCGCGCGGTCCTGGCGCGGCGACGGAGGCCGGCATGACGTCGGGGGCGACCGGGGCGACCTG
>NZ_JBHVEU010000183.1:0-16383 GCF_042802075.1 Kitasatospora sp. NPDC057518 | reverse complement strand
GCCTCGTGGCCGGAGGGGCTTCGGCCCGGTCCCGCGGACCGGCGGCCGCGGGGTGCGGGCGGCCCGGGGGGTACACCGATCGGATGACCCCGGGGCTGTCTCTTATACCGCGACCGGTCCCGGCCTCCGAGGTCGCGGGGGGCGTCGTCTTCGCGTCCCTGATGATGGCCCTGCCCTGGCTGGTGGGCACCGCGCTGAGGGAACAGCGGTCGTACGCGGAACTCGCCGCCCGGCAGGCCGTGACGGACGAGCGCCTGCGGATCGCCCGCGAGCTCCACGACGTGGTGGCCCACCATCTGACCGTCATCACGGTCCGGGCCGAGGTGGCCCGCGCGGTGGCCTCCACCAACCCGGAGGAGACCGAGCGGACCCTCGCCCTGGTCGGGACGGCGGGCCGGACGGCGCTCACCGAGATGCGCCGCATGCTCGGCGTGCTGCGCTCACCCGGTGACGGAGCCGAGCTCGGGGCCGCCCCCGGTCTGGCGGACCTGCCCGCGCTCGCGGCCGGCGCGGGCCCGCGCGTGGAGCTGTCCGTCGACCCGGATCCACCGCTCCCCCCGGGGGTGGAACTGGCGGTCTACCGGATCGTCCAGGAGGCCCTCACCAACGTCGTCAGGCACGCGGGGTCGGCGGACTGCCGGGTGATCCTGTCCCGGGTGGATCCCGAGGCGGTCGAGATCGAGGTCGTCAACGACGCGCCGGCCCGGCTCCCGCACCGGCTCCCGCACCGGCGTCTCGGCGGCGGGCACGGGCTCGTCGGGATGCGGGAGCGGGCGGCCATGTGCGGCGGGACCTTCTCCGCCGGCCCCCTGGCGACGGGCGGGTTCCGGGTGCACGCGCGGCTGCCCTGTGGATCGGAGGCGGCACGGTGAACCGGCCGGTCCGGGTCCTCATCGCCGACGACCAGGCGCTGTTGCGGACGGGCTTCCGCCTGCTCATCGAGAGCGTGCCGGACCTCGCCGTCGCGGGCGAGGCCGCCGACGGGGAGCAGGCCGTCGAACTCGCGCTGCGGCTGCGGCCCGACGTCGTGCTGATGGACATCCGGATGCCCGGCATGGACGGTCTGGAGGCCACCCGGCGCATCTGCGCGGACCCGGACGCCGTCGGCACCCGCGTGCTGGTCCTCACCACCTTCGACCTGGACGAGTACGTGTACGCGGCACTCCGCGGCGGAGCCAGCGGATTCCTCCTGAAGGACATCCTCCCCGCCGACCTGCTGGCGGCCCTGCGGGTGGTCGCCGCCGGCGACGCCCTGCTCGCGCCCGCCGTCACCCGCCGTCTGATCCGCGAGTTCGCCGGACGCCACGAGCCGCGCCCGCGGCTCGCCCGGGAGCTGGCGGGCCTGACCCCACGGGAACGGGAAGTCCTCCGACTGGTGGCCCGGGGACTGCCCAACCGGGGGATCGCCGACCATCTGGGGCTGAGCATCGCGACCGTCAAGACCCACGTCCGGCGGCTGCTGGCCAAGCTCGACGCCCACGACCGGGCCCAGCTGGTCGTCATCGCCTATGAGACGGGCGTGGTCACCGCGGGTGGGAACCCCCCGTCCACGGGCTGACGCCTCACCGCCTGGGACACTGGACCTGATCTTCATCAAGAGCTCCGACCCGTTCCTCGCAGCCGACCACGAGCACCGTCGACGTGAGGACCTTCCCGGCGGCCGGGCCCGGGGGCCTGTCGTCACACGAGTCCGGCGATGCGCACGAGGTCCGCCATGTAGAACGTGCCGGGGTCCTTGCCGAACGTCGGCTTCCACGGGTTCGCCGAATTCCTGCTGTTGTGACTGAGGTACGAGCCCGGGTCGGCCTTGATCAGTGCGGCGATCACCTCGCCGACGATGGCGCTGCCCAGGGTGCCGAGTTTGAGGCTGCCCACGTCCGACTTCTCCTCGAGCGCGCCCTCGCCCAGGACGTAGTACCAGGGCGGTACGTGGTCGAAGTCCTGCAGCCCGAAGTCCTTCGGCGTGTAAGGATCGTGGCCTGAGCTGTACTTCGCGTACACCTCCTTGGCGAGGTCCTCCCCGGAGGGCAGCCCCTTGGTGCCGTCCTTGCGGACGAAGGAGTTCGCGCGGCGCAGGTTCCGGATGGCGATGGAGAGCAGCGGCGAGTAGAGCTGGCCCTGGTACGGGTTTCCGTCCGGGAGTCCTTCCTTCTCCGTGGAGTCCTCCAGCCACGTCAGGGGGCTGTCGATGGGCGGCGGCATCTGGAGGAAGGCGTGGATGATCTTCCTGTCGAACCTCTTCGCGTACTGGGGTTGCTGCGTGGCCCCCGGGATCACGAAGAACTGGTGCCAGTCGATGACCTGTTCGGTGCGCAGCGGTGAGAACGGTCTGCGGAAGTTGAAGAGGTGGCCGGTCGTGGTGTTGTTGAGGCGGTACTCCTCGACCGGCAGCGAGTGCAGCCGGTAGGCGGCGGTGGTGAATTCGAGGGGCAGTGCGACCGGCTTGTCCTGCGGGGGGTTGAAGAGGAGGAAGGGGGCTTCCTTGTTCTCGGCCACCGCCTTGACCTTCGCGTACACCGAGTCCTTCACGATCCTGGGAAGCCAGTCGTTGAGGATCATCCACTGGTAGTGCCAGACGACCTGTTGCTTGGCCGTGTCGAAGAGGGCGACGTCCGGGACCGAGCCCTTCAGCATGTCGACCACGGCGTTGTGGAACAGCATGAAGGCGTGGTGGATCTGGATCGAGATGATGGTGTTGTCGTTGCGCGGGTCGGCGATGACCGGGACGCCCTGGGGGTTGCGGGGCACGTCGTAGTCGCGGTTCGGGTCGATCCAGAACTTTCCGACGTCGAGGTTGTCGTAGAACGCGAACGACTGGGTCTTGGGACCGAGTCCGTAGACGTGGGAGAGGTCGACCCTGGCGCTGCGGAAGTTCGTCGTGTCCCCGATGGTGTTGCTGTCGAAGGTCACGTCGGCCTGGAAGGTGATGTTGTGGTCGAGGAACTGGCCGAGGTAGGTGTAGCCCGCCGGGATGCCGGCCTCGGCCGGGGCCGTCGACGGCTTCGGCGGCTTCGCCAGGTACTTGTCGTCGATCTTCTCGCCGAGTTCGGCGCACTGCCGCTTGTCGAACGGGAGCGGGGGGTTGAGGTCCATCTGGCCGCCGGGCGCGCCGAGTTCCTCGATCAGATCGTCGCCGGGCACGTACCCGTCCAGTGCGGGGAACAGCCACGTGTAGGTGCCGGTCTCCACCACCGTGTCCCGGAACGCGACCGGGGTGTGCGGCTCCGCGGGGCGGGTGCCGTCGCCCAGGTCCAGGCGCAGCGGACAGCCGTGGCCGGTGAAGGTGGGGTCGGCGACCCGGAGGCCGTCCGGATTCAGCGCTGCTTGTCCGTCGTGGCCCAGGAGTTGGTCGAGGAGCCGGGCGCGGGCCTCCTCCCGTCGGGTGGCGACGTCGTCGGCGGGCGTGTCGGCCGTCGTGGTGTCCGTGGTCATCGGAGGACTCTTCCTTCCGTCGTCCGGGTGACGGCGCCGGGGGCGCTCTCACCCGGGGGCTTCACGGCCGACTCGGTCACGGCCGCCCCGCACGCATGCCCGCACTCCGCCGTGCGGGTAACCCCGGCCGCCGAACACCACCGCAAAGGCCCGGTGCCTTGACCCGGGCAGCCCGCCCGGGGTGGTGGGCGGTCACCTGTCGGCCCACGATCGGACCGGACACGGCACTTCGGTCCGGAGTTCCTCGGGGCGTGAGCCCGTGGGCCGGTCGCTCCGGGTAGTCGTGCCGCACCGGGTTGCGATCGTGGACGGGATGGTGTGCGCTGGGAAGTGTGCGAACCGTTGGCCGGCCGGGCCGGACCCTCGCTCCGGGCCCCGGCGGCGCCGAAAGCGGGACGAGGGCGAAGGAGGCGACGGACACCTCGAACGGGGGCAAGCCGGCCGTGACGGACTGACCGGCCGGCGGTCAGGATCCGCAGGGCGAGTCCGGAGATCAGATCATGGGAATAGAATTCACGGTCGTCGATGCCGTCCCATATGAGCACGGCCGCAGCACGGAGCCATTGATATGGCATGGTACTGCCACCTTCAGTCACCCCGTGAAGAATGCCGAAGCCGCTATCCAGGCGTTCTCCCTTGAATTCCTGAGGGGGCCCTACAATCCCGGTGAAGCCCCCTACGGCAAGGAGCACGTCGATTGCTCCGTGGGGAAGCTGACCGGTAATACCGCCGCGGTCCAGGTGACATTCCTGCTGCGTCCGCGGGACGCTGGCCCCGACTACAACTTCCAGGCCTCGGCGCGGATCCTGGTCATCGCCGAGACGGGTGGGATGTAGCGGGAAACGGGAAGGGAAGACAGTGGCCGGAGTGAGTGTGGCGCCGATCATCCAGGTCGAGCAGTGCCATTTCGAGTTTCCGCGGTCCGGCGACGCATCCGTCAGGACCCTGACGCAGCAGTTCTCGTTCGAGCAGTGCGTCAACAGGGCGGTCGCCTTCGTGTCCGGCTACTCCGGGCACTACACCGATGCCCAGTTCCAGAATATCGGAAGGATCCATGTGAAGGCGGAGGCCAGCCTGGAGGACGCCCAGAAGGGTGGGGTCCTGGTGACGTGTGAATGGGCATTCGATCCCCAGGTCAACGGCTATCCGTCGGCCGGGGAGGTCTGGGTGACCGTGCTGGGATGGTGAGCGGTGTGGAGACCGGAGGCGGCGGCGGCCGGCTGGACGTGACGGCCGAGGACGTCCCGGCCGACCCGGGTTCCGTGGTCACCGCCGCGTTCCGGGTGGTCGACGCGCGGGAGGGGGTCGCGGGAGCGGACCTCGTCCTCACCGCCGATCCGGGGCTGACGTTCGAGGAGGACGTCGTGGGGTTCAGCCGGAACGGAGGCCGGCCGGGGACCTTCCGGGGCGAGCGGTCGCCGGGGAATTCCACCCTGAGGTGCGCGGGCGCCCACCTCGACGTCTACGACAGCGGGGACCGGATCGACCTCGATGTCGCCGTCCGCGTCGGCAGCGGGCTCTCCTCCGGCGATCCCAAGGTTCGGCTGGCCATCACGAGCCCGCCGGACTGCCCACCGGAGACCTACGGGTCCGGAGACGTGACCGTTCACGTCAAGCGCCTCGTTCCCCGCATCGACAGGGTCGACCCCCCTGATGTGGAGGAATGGGGGCCGGTCACTTTCGAGGGCAGCAATCTCGGCCTGGTGCGCTGGGCGGTATTCGCGGACGAAGACGGCAGGACGGTCATCACGGATGCCAAGGGCGGCGATGTCGGCTACCTGGCGACGTCGAGGCGCCCGCCGGGGCTGGCCAACGGGCGCGGAAAGGTCTGGCTCTCCACCGCCGATACGCAGAACGAGATCGCGCCGGGCAACACGAGCAACAGTCTGGACATCGTCTTCGAGAATCCGTAGCGGCATCGCGTGTCCCGCCGGAGCGGGTTTCTCCCGGGCCGTGCGCAAGGGGGAGTGCTGTGCCCACGTCCCGGCAGGGTCATTTTATCAATGATTCGTCAGCGAATCATCTTGGTGGTGATGTTGTTGATGCATCTCCGTGAAACCGTGTTTCCCGACCGAACGGGGTTGCCCGACCGTCGTTGGGCTTTTAGATTGGATTCAGGTCTTGCTCCACCGGGGCTAATTCCGACCGACGGCACACGTGAGAGAAGAGGAGGCGAGACAGGATGGGCATGCACATTACCACCGTTTACCCGACCCAGGTCGAGGCGGGCGGACCGGTTCATCTGGAGGGCAGTGACCTCGGCCTGGTGCGCTGGGCAGTGTTCACGGACGAAGACAGCAAGCACAGCCTGACCGTGCCCGCGAATGGGGTGGACGTCGGCAGGGCGGCAGACTCGGTATGCCCCGACGGTCTGAATACGAGTGAGGGGACGATCGCCCTCTCGGACGCCAAGACGAAGGACAAGGTCAATTCTTCGAACACCAGCAATTCGGTGCCCCTCGGCTTCGTCGGGCGGTGACACCGCGCGCCTGCGTACGAAAAGCGCAGGAGCGACACGAATCCGCCCGCCATCCTGTGATGACGGGCGGATTCGACCTCGGACCCGTGTCCAAGGCATCGGCAAGCCGAGGTGCTCGTAGAACCGCGCGTACGCCTCGCTAGGCCCGCCGGAGTCCGAGGGCCGCGCGGATGCGGCCGACGACCGCCCGCAGGACGGCGAGGTCGTGGGTGCCGGGCAGGGGCGGGGCTGGTTCGCCGCGCTGGGTGGCCCGGTGGCTGTCGAGGAGGTGCTGCTGCAGTGCGTTCATGCCCTCACCCTGCGCCCGGCGCGCCCCTCCCGTCCCGCCGATTGACGGTACTGGTCAAACGACGGGACGGCGCCGCCGCCCGATCCGGCACCATGGTGGGGTGAGCGTGACCATTGACATCACCGGACTGCCGCACGAGCGGATCATCTTCTGCCCCTCGCCGCTGGCCGAACTCGGCAACGCCCTGCACGCGCTGGCCGAGCCCGCTCACCACCCACGCCTGCACGCCTGGACGACGGCGACCTCCGCCACTCTCGAACCGGAGCTCGCCGACCGGCTCGTCGAGGCCGACTTCATGTGGCGCTCGACCCGCTCCGACTTCCTGATGCCGCCCCGGCCCCGGGAGACGCTCGCCGAGGAACTGGACGACCTCGACCAGCTGGACGACGAGACCTTCGTCGGCTCGGCCCTGGAGATCTCCTGCAACAGCAGCCGCTACTCGCAGGGCATGCCCTCGCCGCTGACCGACGGCCGGTCGCGGCGCCGCGCGCTCGACCTCGCCGCCGCGCGCGGCCCGCGCCAGGCGGCCTTCGTCGAACGGACGCTCGCCGACCCCACCGGCACCCGCGCCTGGATCCGGCGCCTCCTGGAGGACTGCGACCGGGCGTTCTTCGCCGACGCCTGGCGCCGCGTCCAGGTCCAGCTCGCCGCCGACGCCCGGCACAAGACCGACCTGCTGCGCCGCAAGGGCCTGGCGGAGGCGCTCGCGGCGACCTCCTCCGTACTGAGCCTGGAGGAGGACGGGCACGGCACCCGCATCGTCGTCGACAAACTGGTGCACGGCCGCACCGAGGCCGGCAGCACGGGCGTCACCCTGCTGCCGACCGTCTTCGGCTGGCCGCACTTCTTCGCCCTGTACGCGCCGGGCTGGCAGCCCGTGATCCAGTACCCGGCCGCCGCCCACGAGGTCGGCGGCGCCGAGTCGGTGGAGACGGTGAAGCTGCGCCTGGAGGCGCTGACCCACCCGATGCGGATGAACCTGTGCCGCCACCTCGCGCGCGGGGCGTACTCGACGAGCGAGCTGGCCGACTCACAGGACATCACCGCACCGGAGGTCTCCCGCCACCTCGCCGTCCTGCGCAAGGCCGGGCTGCTCACCACCCGCCGCCGGGGCCGCTACGTCCTCCACCAGCTCGACCTGTCGGTCGTGGCCCGGATCGGCAGCGACTTCCTGGAGTCCGTCCTGCGCTAGCTGTACTGACCACGGAGGTCAGGCCCGGGCGGCGCCGACCAGCGGGCGGTGGCAGGCCACCGTGCGGCCGGGTGCCACTTCCCGGTGGCGGGGCTCCTCGGTGGCGCAGCGGGAGTCGGCCAGGGGGCAGCGGGTGCGGAAGCGGCAGCCGCTGGGCGGGGCGAGCGGGGAGGGCGGGTCGGCGGGGAGCAGGCCGGTGTCGCGCAGCGGGCGGCCGGGTTCGGGGACGGCGGCGAGCAGGGCGGCGGTGTAGGGGTGGGCCGGGGCGGCGAGGACGGCCTCGGTGGGGCCGCGCTCGCAGACGCGGCCGAGCTGGAGCACGGCCACCTCGTCGCTCACGGCCCGGACCACGCCGAGGTCGTGGGAGATGAACAGGCCGGCCAGTCCGCGCTCCTCGGTGAGCCCGCGCAGCAGGTTGAGCACGGTGGCCTGGGCCGAGACGTCGAGCGCGGAGACCGCCTCGTCGGCGATCAGGACGCGCGGCCCGGCGGCCAACGCCCGGGCGATGGCGACCCGTTGGGCCTGTCCGCCGGAGAGCTGGTGGGGCCGGCGGTCGCCGAACAGGGCGGGCGGCAGGCCGACGGCCTCCAGCTGCCGGGTGACGGTCTCCTCGCGGTCGCGGTCGCGGGCCGGATCGGGGTGGGCGTCGAGGGGCTCGGCGACGAGGTCGCGGACCCGGCGGCGCGGGTTGAGGGAGGAGAGCGGGTCCTGGAAGACCATCTGGAGGCGGGGCCGGACGGCCCGCAGGGCGCGCGGGGAGAGCGCGGCGAGGTCGGTGCCGTCGAGGGTGACGGTGCCGGTGGTGGGCGGGGGCAGCCGCAGCAGGGCCTTGGCGATGCTGCTCTTGCCGGAGCCGGACTCGCCGACCAGGGCGAGGGTGCGGCGCGGGTACAGGGCCAGGTCGACGCCGCTGACGGCGTGCAGCGGGCCGGAGCGGGTGCGGTGGACGACGCTCAGGCCGGTGGCCTCCAGGACGGGCCGTCCCGGTGTGGCGGCGTCGGGGCCCACGGCTTCGGGGGAGGTGGTCATGCCGCGGGCTCCAGTTCCTCGGGGGTGGTGATGTCGGCTTCGGTGAGCGGGAAGTGGCAGTCGGCGGTGTGGCCGTCCGCCGAGGCGTGGGTGGGCGGCGCGGTCGTGGTGCAGAGCTCCGTCGCTCGTTCGCAGCGCGGGGCGAAGGGACAGCCGGGGGTGGGCCGGGTGAGGTCGGGCGGCGAGCCGGGGATGGCGGGCAGGGTGCGGCGCAGCGGGCCGGTGACCCGGGGGACGGAGCGCAGCAGGGCCGCGGTGTAGGGATGCCGGGGGGTGCGGGTGACGGCCTCGGTGGGGCCGGTCTCGATGATCCGGCCGCCGTACATGACGGCGATGCGCCGGGCCCGCCCGTACAGCAGGCCGATGTCGTGGGTGATCAGCAGGGTGGCCAGGCCCCGTTCGACCCGGTGCTGGTCGAGCAGGTCGAGGACGGTGCGCTGGACGGTGACGTCGAGGGCGGTGGTGGGTTCGTCGGCGAGCAGCAGGGCGGGTTCGCCGGCCAGGGCGGCGGCGATGCCGACGCGCTGGCGCAGGCCGCCGGAGAGCTCGTGCGGGTGGGCGCGGGCCCGCCGGGCGGGGTCGGGGACGTCGACGGCGGCGAGCAGTTCGGCGGCGGTGCGCAGCCGTTCGCGCCGGGAGAGGCGGCGCCGGTTGGTGATCGACTCGGTGACCTGGTCGGCGATCCGGACCACCGGGTTGAGCGAGGTCATCGGGTCCTGGTGGACCATCGCGATGCCGGTGCCGAGCAGTTCGGCGCGGCGGGCGGGGGTGGCGGCGAGCAGGTCCTCGCCGTTCAGCCGGATCTCGCCGGTGGCGACGGCCCGGGTGGTGCGGGACTCGACGCCGAGGACGGTGCGGGCGAGCACGGACTTGCCGGAGCCGGACTCGCCGACCACGCCGAGGCACTCGCCGGCCGCGATGCTCAGGCCGACGCCGTGCAGGACGTGCAGGGCGCGGCCGTCGGGGGTGTGCAGGACGGTGTCCAGCGAGCGGACGTCGAGGACGGGGGCGGAGGTCATCCGCGCACTCCCTTCGTGGTGGGGCGCTTCGGGGCGGTGGGCTTCGGGGCAGTGGGCTTCGCGGCGGCGGGAGTGCCCGAACGCAGCTGCTCCCCGAGGTAGTTGAGGGCGAGGACGGTCAGGCAGAGCACCGCCGCGGGCGCCAGCGAGATCCACGGCGCGCTGCCGAGCGCGGTGCGGCCCTCGGCGATGATGCCGCCCCAGGAGGGCTCCGGCGGGCGCAGCCCGAAGCCGAGGAAGCTGAGCGAGCCCTCGGCGACGATGGCGACGGTGGTGGCGGTGAAGGCGAAGGTGAGGGCGACCGGTACGACGTGCGGGACGATCTCGCGGCGCAGGATCCGCAGCGGGGCGGTGCCGATCATGCGGGCGGCCTGGACGAAGCCGCGCTCGCCGAGCGAGAGCACGACGGCGCGTACCACCCGGGTGAAGTGCGGGACGGTGAACAGCCCGATCAGGGTGCCGATCACGGTGAGGCTCGGGCCGCGCAGCGAGACCGTGATCATCACCAGGATCAGGCTGGGCACGGACATCAGCAGGTCGGTCGCGAAGCCGATCGCCTTGTCGACCGGGCCGCGGAACCAGCCGGCGGCGAGGCCGAGCGCGCCGCCGCCGAGCAGGCCGACCAGGATGGTCAGGGCGGCGACGGTGAACGAGGCGCGGGCGCCGGCGACGGTGCGTTGCAGGACGTCCCGTCCGGCGGCGTCGGTGCCCAGCCAGTGGCCGGGGCCGGGGGCGGCGGAGGGGTGGGCGAAGTCGCCGTGCAGCGGGTCGAAGCCGGGCAGCAGGGGCAGCAGCAGGGCGGCGAGGGCGACCAGGGCCAGCCAGGCCGCGGCGGCGAGCACACCGGCCGGGGGCCGGCGCCGGGCGGTGCGGGCCTGGAGAACGGTGACGACGGTGGTCTCAACGGTGCTCATGGGCGATCCTCGGGTCGATCGTGCGGTACAGCAGGTCGACCGCGAAGGTGGCCGCGACCACGCCGAGGGCGCTGACCACCACGACGGCCTGGACGACCGGGAAGTCCCGGCCGGCGATGGCGGCGGAGGCCAGGCTGCCGACGCCGGGCACCGCGAACAGCGACTCGACCAGCACCGACCCGCCGAGCGAGGTCCCGATGCCGATCCCGATCAGCGTCACCAGCGGCAGGCTGGACGGCCGCAGGGCGCGGCGCAGCAGCAGCCGGGTGGTGCCCATGCCGCGGCTGCGGGCGGCGGCGATGTACGGCTGGTCGAGGGTGTCGAGCAGTTGTCCGCGCAGGGTGCGGGTGAACACGGCGGCCTCGGTGAGGCCGAGGGTGAGCGCGGGCAGCACCAGGTGGCGGAGGTTCTCGGCCGGGTCCTCGGTGAACGGGGTCCAGCCGGTGGCGGGCAGGACGCGCAGCTGGACGGCGGCGATCCAGATCAGCAGCAGGCCGAGGGCGAAGCCGGGGACGGCGAGCCAGCCGAAGGTGCCGGCGGTGGCGATCCGGTCGAAGGTGCCGCCGGGCCGCCAGGCGGAGAGCAGGGCGACGGGTACGGCCAGGAGGAGCGCCACCAGCTGGGCGGCGAGGAAGAGTTCGAGGGTGACGGGGATGCGGTCGGCGAGTTCGGTGGTGACGGCGGCTCCGGTGGACAGCGAGTGGCCGAGGTCGCCGTGCAGGGCGTCGCCGATCCACTGCCAGGTGGCGGCGAACAGGTTGCGGTCCAGGCCGAGCCCGGCCTCGTAGGCGGAGATCTGCTCGGGGGTGGCGGTGGGGCCGAGGGCGGCGACGGCGGGTGAGCCGGGCATCAGGTGGGGCAGGGCGAGGGCGGCGACGGTGACCAGCAGCAGGACGGCCGCGGCGCGGCCGACCCGTCCGCCGTACCGCAGGGCGGTCCGGGTGCCGGGGGTCATCGCTTCACCCACAGGGTGGCGGGGGAGACGTTGAGGACGGTGCGCTTGGAGAGGTCGGGCAGGCCGCCGACCTTGGCGGTGGAGAGGAAGCCGACGGTGTTCTCGGTGAGGAAGGCCATCGGCGCCTCGTCGACGACCCGCCGGGCGGCCTGGCCGTAGGCGGCCGAGCGCTTGGCGGGGTCGGTCGAGGCGCGGCCCTCGGCGATCGCCTTGGCGGCCTCCGGGTCGGTCCAACCCATGAAGTTGTACGGCGAGTTCGGCAGGTAGAGGCTGCCGAGCGCGGTGTCGGTGTCGCCGAACATGCTGGTGATGAAGTCCAGCACCTGGAACTTGCGCTGGAGCATCGCGGTGCCCAGGCTCGCGTTGTCCATCGGCTTGATGGTCATCCTGATCCCGGCCTCGCCGAGCATCTGCTGGAGCACGGTGGCGCGCTGCTGGGCCTCGGGGCGGCTGTCGACGAGGTAGTCGAAGGCGAGGTCGGGGTGGCCGGCCTCGGCGAGCAGGGCGCGGGCCCTGGCCGTGTCGTGGGCCGGGTACGCGCCGGCGGTGCGGTACGGGGAGCGGGAGCCGATCGGGCCGTCGGAGACGGCGCCCTGGCCGAGGAAGACGACCTTCTCCAGGGCCTCGCGGTCGATGGCGTACTGCACGGCCCGGCGGACCCGGACGTCGTCGAAGGGCGCGGCCTTGGTGTTGAAGACGACGGTGCTGGTGGAGCCGGGCCCGGTGGCGGTGCGCAGCCCGTCGGCGGCGGCCTGCTTGAGCTGGCCGGGCGTCTCGGTCCAGATCAGGTCGGTGTCGCCGGAGCGCAGCGACTGGTAGCGGCTGTCGGCGTCGGACAGCACCCGGTAGACGAGCTTGTCGGCGTGGCCCTTGGTGCCCCAGTAGGCGGGGTTGCGGGCGAGGGTGACGGAGACTCCGGGCTGCACGCTCTCCACGGTGTACGGGCCGGAGCCGACGGCGGGGGAGTCGCTGGAGGGCGCCTCGGAGATGTAGCCGAGGGAGCGGGTGAACAGGTTGGGGAAGGCGGCGTCGGGGGCCTTGAGGGTGAAGGCGACGGTGGTGGGGCCGGTGACGGCGGTGGTGGCGATGGCGGCCGCGTCGAGGGCGCAGGCGCACTTGCTCTCCGGCTTGGCGAGCCGGGCGACGTGGTCGGCGACGGCCTGGGCGTCCAGCGGCTTGCCGTCGCTGAAGGTCACGCCCTCGCGCAGGTCGAGGGTCCAGACCGTGGCGTCCGCGTCGGGGGTGAAGGACTTGGCGAGGTACGGCTGGACGGTGCCGTTGTCGCCGTTGACCATCAGCGGGTCGTACAGGGCGTTGGCGAGGACCATCATCGGCATCTGGATCAGGGTTCCGTCGGCCGGGTCGAGCTTGGCGAACGGCCGGTCCAGGCCGATCTTGAGCGTGCCGCCGTCCACGGCCGGCCCGTCGGCCGCCGCGCCGGTGTTCCCGGCGCCGCCGGTGCCGGACAGCGCGTCGTCGGAGGCGGAGCAGGCGGTGAGGGTGAGGGCGGCGGCGAGGGCCGCCGATGCCAGGAGGTAGTGCCGCTTCATGGTTCCTCGGTTCGGGGGAGTGGGGGCGGCCAGGGGGAGTGCGGCCGCCGACGCGACACACCATTCCGGAAGTGGCAGGACTGCCAAAAGGCAGTTATGCAAATTCCGGATGACGAAACCCGGAAGAGTCGGCGCTCGCCTTGAGCGGGCGCGGCCGGACGTGGTTCCGTACTCATGGCGGCCCCCTCGGCGGCCCCACCCACCGACACGACCGACACTCAACTCACCGAACGGGAGCGGAAGAACGATGCAGGGGACGGACACCGCGGCGGAGCAGGGCATGCGCGACCGGAAGAAGGCGCGCACCCGCGACAGCATCCGCAGCGCGGCGCTCGACCTCTTCGAGGAGCAGGGCTACGAGCGCACCACCGTCGACCGGATCTGCCGCCGCGCCGACGTCGCCCACCGCACCTTCTTCCGCTACTACCCGGCCAAGGAGGCGCTGCTGTTCGGCTGGGACTTCGGCCAGGTCGTCCTCGACGCCTTCGCCGCCGCCCCCGCCGAACTCCCGCTCTGGGCCGCGCTCGACCACGCGCTGACCGTCACCGGCGGACGGCTGGAGGAGCCCGTCGAGCACACCGAGCGCCGCCGCCGGCTGCGCCGGGGCCTGCTCGACGTGCACTCCGTGCGCAACTACGCCCTGGTCGTCATCGACGCCTTCACCGAACGCACCGTCACCATCGCCGCCGAGCGGCTCGACGTCGACCCGGCCACCGACCTGCGTCCGACCGCGCTCGGCGCGATGTTCGGCGGCATGGTGCGGCGCCACGTCCTGATCGGCTCGGAGAGCGGCACCCTGACCGACTGGGTCAGGGCCTACCGGGACGTGCTCGCCACCGCGGGCTGACCCGACCCCGTACCCCGTACCCCGTCCTTCCCGGGCGCGCCGCAGGCCGCCCGGACGGCACCGCACGCCCTCTTCCCCCTTTTGCGCACCCCCCGCACGACCCGAAAGGCCTCCGCATGTCCCTGGTCAACTTCCGCGACCCCGCAGCGCTCGCCGACCCCGCGAGCCGCTGGATCCGTCCCGGCGCCCTGTTCCGCTCCGCCCAGCCCTTCCCCGCCGCCGACGCGGCCGTCGTCGCCCAGCTGGGCGAGCACGGCATCACCACCGTCGTCGACCTCCGGGGCGAGGCCGAGACCGGCCCCGAGGACTGGGCCGCCGCCGAGGCCGCCGGCATCGCCGTCGTCGCCGCCCGGATCGAGCCGACCAACGACGAACTCGCGCGGGCCATGCGGACCATGACCACCGCCGAGGACCTCGGCGCCTTCTACCTGCTGATGGCCGAGTCCGCGCCGCGGGCCCTCGCCGCCGCCGTGGAGGCCACCGTCCGCCCCGGCGGGGTGCTGGTGCACTGCGCCGCCGGCAAGGACCGCACCGGGCTGCTCACCGCGCTGCTGCTGGAGCTGCTCGGGGTGCCCGCCGAGGAGATCGTCGCCGACTACGCCCGCACCAACGAGGCGATCCAGCAGATCTGGGCCGGGCTCGCCGACCGCAACCGTGCCGCCCTCAACGAGGTCGAGGCCGGCCGGATGGTCGTCCCCGCCCCGCTGCTGGAGGCCCCCGCCGGGGCGATGAGCGCCTTCCTCGACCTGGTCCGGGCCAGGCACGGCGGCGCCGCCGGCTTCCTGGCCGCCTGCGGGGTCACCGCCGAGACGATCGAGGCCTTCCGCACCAAGGCCGCCGCGTCGAACTCCGCGGAGGTGACGGCATGCTGACCGTCCTGCACCACACCGACGGCACGCCCTTCCGCGACCTCAACCACAACGGCACCATGGAGCCCTACGAGGACCCGCGGCTGCCCGTCGAGGAGCGGGTCGAGGACCTGCTGGCCCGGATGACCCCGGAGGAGAAGGCCGCGCAGATGCTGCACGGCCGGATGCTCCCCGGCGACCAGGGCCCGTTCCCCTCCGGCGCCGATCTGATCACCAGGCGGGGCCTCACCCACTTCGCCATGATGGCCGTCCCCGACCCGCGCGCGATGGCCGCCTGGAACAACCACGTCCAGGACCTCGCCGCGGCCGCCCGGCTGGGCATCCCCGTCACCCTCTCCTCCGACCCCCGGCACGGCTTCACCGCCAACCCGGCCACCGCCCACACCGGCGGCGGCTTCAGCACCGGCCCCGAGCCGATCGGCCTCGCCGCCACCGACGACCCCGACCTGGTGCGCCGCTACGCCGACCTGATCCGCCGCGAGCTGTGCGCCGTCGGCATCCGGGTCGCCATCCACCCGATGGCCGACCTCGCCACCGAGCCCCGCTGGGCCCGGATCAGCGGCACCTTCGGGGAGGACCCGGAGCGCGCCTCGCGGATGATCGCCGCCTACATCGAGGGCCTCCAGGGCGGGCCGATCGGCCCGGACAGCGTCGCCTGCATGACCAAGCACTTCCCCGGTGGCGGCCCGCAGGCCGGCGGCGAGGACTCGCACTTCGCCGCCGGACGCCGACTGGTCTACCCCGGCGGCGAGTTCGAGACCCACCTGCGGCCCTTCGAGGCGGCCTTCGCCGCGGGCACCGCGCAGATCATGCCCGCCTACGCGATCCCCTCCGGCAGCGGCCTCGCCGAGGTCGGCGCCAACTTCAACCGGGACGTCATCACCGGCCTGCTGCGCGGTCGTTACGGCTTCGACGGCGTGGTCTGCACCGACTTCAACGCCATCACCGGCATGGACGTCCCCGGCGTGGTCACCCTGCCCCCGCGGCACTGGGGCGTCGAGGAGCTGTCCGTCGCCGAGCAGGTCGCGCTCACCCTGGACGCGGGCGCCGACCAGCTCGGCGGCGAGACGGACCCGGAGCTGATCCTGGCGGCCCTCCGCTCCGGCGCGGTCACCGAGGCCCGGCTGGACGAGTCCGTCCGCCGCATCCTGCGCGACAAGTTCCGCCTCGGCCTTTTCGACGACCCGTACGTCGACCCGGACGCCGCCGCCGAACTGGTCGGCGCCCCGGAGGGCCGGGCGCTCGGCCGCGAGGTCCAGCGCCGCTCCGTGGTCCACCTGGCCGGCGAGCCGCGCAGCGCCACCCGGCTGTACGTCGAGGGCGTCGACCCGGCCGTCGCCGCCCGGTACGGCACCGTCGTCGAGGACCCGGCGCGGGCCGACCTGGCCGTCGTCCGCCTCGCCACCCCGTACGAGCGGCGCGAGGGCCTGCTGGAGCGGCACTTCCACAGCGGCTCGCTGGAGTTCGAGCCGGCCGAGGCCGACCGGCTCGCCGCGCTGGCCGCCGTCGTCCCCACGGTCTTCGCGGCCCAGCTGGAGCGGCCCGCGGTGCTCACCCCGCTCGCCCCGCACGCGGCCCTGCTGATCGGGGAGTTCGGCGCCGCCGACGAGGTCGTCCTGGACGCCGCGCTCGGCCGCGCCCCGATGACCGCGACCCTGCCGTTCGACCTGCCCGCCTCGGACGCCGCCGTGGCCGCGGCCCGCGAGGACGTCCCCTTCGACACCCGCGCCCCGCTCTTCCGCCACGGCCACCGCGCCGGCGCCGGGAGCTGAGCCGGGCCCGGGGCGGGGGGGGGGGGGGGCCCCCCG